>JAHECM010000302.1 GCA_024641725.1 Limnohabitans sp.
CGCAGGTCCAGCGTGCGCGCCAGCGCTTGCGCCCGTTCGGGCGTCATGGCGGGGGTGATCGCTGGGGTGATCGGAAGGTTGATGTGGTTCATGGATTCAAAAACGCTTGCAGCGCTTGCAGTACGCCCTCGGGCGCTTCGGTCATGAGCGAATGGCCAGCGGGCAGCTGCACCACCTGGGCTTGAGGGCAGCGTTTGATCAGGCTTTGGGCCGCCTTGGGCGGGGTCATCTGGTCTTGGCTGCCCAACACAAACAGGGTGGGGCAGCACACTTGGGCCATTGCCGCTTCGCCGCCCGCATAGCTGTCGCAGGCTTTGAAGCCGGTGTAGAACACGTTGACCTGCGTGTTGCTGGCCAGCATGCGGCGCATGAGGGCTTTGCTGCCGCCATACAACCAGGTGCCGGGGCCAAGCGCCGAGGGCGGCGGCGCCAGCGTGGAGTGAGAAAAGCTGTTGACCATGTCAATCGCCTTGAACGGCGCACTGACCGACAAATCCAGCAGGGCAGGCGAGACGCGCATGGGGTAGGCCGTGCCCACCAGTGCCAGGTGGCTGACCCGTGCAGGGGCGCGGGCTGCGGTTTCGAGTGCGATGAGCGAGCCAAAGCTGTGCCCGACCAAGGCGGCTTGCGCAATGCCCGCCGCGTCCAGCAGGGCCAAGACGGTTTGCGCAGCGTCTTCGACACTCGCAGGGGGTGGGCCGCCGCTCTTGCCTTGGCCGGGCAGGTCGATTGCCAGCACGTTCCAGCCGTGGTGGGCGAGGTAGCGGCTTTGCAAAATCCAGACGCTGTGGTCGTTGAGCACGCCGTGAACGAAGACCACCGTGGGCTGCGCCGGGTCGAAGGCTTTGCCGCCGGTGTAGGCGTAGAGTTCGTGGCCGTTGGCGCTGATGTTCATGCCGCTTTCTCCGCTGCCTTCAGGGCTTTTTTCAGGTCGTCGATCAAATCGGCCGCGTCCTCCAGCCCGATGGACAGGCGGATCGTGCCGGGGCCAATGCCGCCAGCCGCCAGTGCTTCGTCGCTCATGCGAAAGTGTGTGGTGCTGGCCGGGTGGATCACCAAGCTCTTGGCATCGCCCACATTGGCCAAGTGGCTGAACACCTTGAGCGCTTCTATAAAGGCGCGCCCTTGTGCGCGGCTGCCCCGAATGTCAAAGCTGAACACCGAGCCCGCTCCGCGGGGCAGCAGCTTTTGCGCCAGCGCGTGGCTGGGGTGGCTCTGCAGCATGGGGTGGCCCACGCGGCTGACCATGGGGTGGGCGGCCAAAAACTCGACCACACGGGTGGTGTTTTCCATGTGGCGCGCCATGCGCAGGGGCAGGGTTTCGATGCCTTGCAAGATCAACCAAGCGCTGTGTGGGGAGAGGCACGCGCCAAAGTCGCGCAGCCCCTCGCGCCGCGCCCGCAGCAAAAAGGCACCCACGGTGCTCTCCTCGCTGAAGACCATGTTGTGAAAGCCTTCGTAGGCCTGGGTCAGCTCGGTGAACTTGCCCGAGCGCTCCCAGTCAAAGCTGCCGCCGTCCACCAACACGCCGCCGATGACGGTGCCGTGGCCCGACAAAAATTTGGTGGCTGAGTGATAGACCAAGTCGGCCCCGTGGTCAAACGGCTTCATCAGCCAGGGCGAGGTCAGGGTCGAGTCCACCAGCAGCGGCACGCCTGCTGCGTGGGCGATCTGGCTCACGCTGGGGATGTCCAGCACGTCCAGCCCGGGGTTGCCCACGGTTTCGCCAAAAAACAGCTTGGTGTTGGGGCGCACAGCCGCTTTCCAAGCGTCCAGGTCGCCGGGCTTGACAAACGTGGTCTCGATGCCAAAGCGGCGCAGTGTGTAGTGCAGCAGGTTTTGCGAGCCCCCATACAAAGCCGTGGACGCCACAATGTGGCTGCCCGCCCCCATGAGGGTGCAAACCGCCAAGTGCAGCGCGGCTTGGCCGCTGGCCGTGGCGATCGCGCCAATGCCGCCTTCCAGGGCGGCCACACGCTGCTCCAGCACGGCGGTGGTTGGGTTGCTGATGCGGCTGTACACATGGCCCGCGCGCTCCAAGTTGAACAGGGCGGCGGCCTGGTCGCTCGACTCGAAGACGAAGGAACTGGTCAGGTGAATGGGCACGGCGCGCGCGCCGGTGCTGGGGTCGGGGGCGGCACCGGCGTGCAGCGCCAAGGTGTCAAAACCGGGGTCAGCGTAGCCGGGCATGCTCAGGACTCCTGCAAAAAGTGGGGGGTGTGGTTGGACACGGCTGTCTCCTGAAAGTCTTGCGCAAGCGCCAAACGCTACGCTGTCGGCGGATTGTGGGCTATATTGACCCACACACTGTCACGCACTCGCCATCCAGGAGACACACCATGAAAGTCAGCGACATCCTCCGCGTCAAGGGCAGCACCTTGTACACCGCCCAGCCCGACCAGCCCTTGGCCGATGCGGTGGGCTTCATGGCCGACAAAGACCTGGGCTCGCTGGTCGTCATGGGCAAAGGCACGGTGGTGGGCATGCTCACCTTCCGCGAGGTGATTCAAAAAATCGTGGCCAACGGCGGCCAAGTGGGCACCAGCCTGGTGGCTGACGCCATGGACGCCCAACCACTGACCTGCACCAGCGACACCGAACTCGACGACGTGCGCCGCATGATGCTGGAGCAGCATGCCCGCTACATGCCCGTCATTGACGGCAGCATGCTGATGGGGGTGATCAGCTTCTACGACGTGGCCAAAGCCGTGGTGGACGCGCAAAACTTCGAAAACAAAATGCTCAAAGCCTACATCCGCGATTGGCCTGACG
>JAHECM010000172.1:0-5144 GCA_024641725.1 Limnohabitans sp.
TGGAAGCCCTGTCGATGCGCATGGGGCACGACGTGGCGCTGGCCAGCATGATGGGAGATCGGCCCGTGGTGGGTGAAAACCAAATTCAACTGGAGCAATTTTTGCCGACGGTGGCTGTGCGCACAGCCCCAGTCACGGACATCGAACGCGCCGTCACGGCTTTGCTGGAGCAAGGGCGGACAGCTGACTCCATGTACGACACCCGTCACTCGCCTGTGGGCGGCTATCTGGTTCGGCACTTGGGTTTTCAAGAATGCCTGCGCCTGCTCGATGCGGCACGCGCCTTTTTTGCAGATTCGGCTCAAGCGCAGGGCCTGCTGGCCGCTTTCCCGCCCGAGGTGTTGGCCGGCATTGTCAATGGCATTGCGCGCGTGATGCAGTCCCGCATCGATGAGCTGACGCGGCACTGATCTCGCGCCTCTTCAAACCTCCAAAAAACAAAGGCCCTCACCGCATGGTGAGGGCCTTTGAATTGGTGGAGCGCAAGCGCGCCAGGCGCTTACATCGAGTCGATGAAGCTGCGCAACTTGTCGCTGCGGCTGGGGTGCTTGAGCTTGCGCAGCGCCTTGGCTTCTATTTGGCGAATGCGCTCGCGTGTCACGTCAAACTGCTTGCCCACTTCTTCCAAAGTGTGGTCGGTGGACATCTCGATGCCAAAGCGCATGCGCAGCACTTTGGCTTCGCGTGGCGTGAGGCTGTCCAGGATGTCCTTGACCACATCGCGCAGGCCCGCTTGCAAAGCCGCTTCCATGGGGGCGGTGTGGGTGCTGTCTTCGATGAAATCGCCCAAGTGGCTGTCGTCGTCGTCACCGATCGGCGTTTCCATGGAAATCGGCTCTTTGGCGATTTTCATGATTTTGCGGATCTTGTCTTCAGGGATTTCCATCTTCTCGGCCAAAATGCTGGCGTCCGGCTCGAAGCCGAATTCCTGCAAGTGCTGGCGCGAGATGCGGTTCATCTTGTTGATGGTCTCGATCATGTGCACTGGAATGCGGATGGTGCGGGCTTGGTCCGCAATGGAGCGGGTGATGGCCTGACGGATCCACCAGGTGGCGTAGGTCGAGAATTTGTAGCCCCGGCGGTATTCGAACTTGTCCACGGCTTTCATCAAACCGATGTTGCCTTCCTGGATCAGATCCAAGAACTGCAGGCCCCGGTTGGTGTATTTCTTGGCGATCGAGATGACCAGGCGCAAGTTGGCCTCGATCATTTCTTTTTTGGCACCGCGAGACGAACGCTCACCCGCGTTCATGCGCTTGTTGATGTCTTTGAGCTCGTCCAGCGGCACCACCACTTTGGCCTGCAAGTCGGTCAGTTTTTGCTGAATGTCTTGCACGGGGGGGATGTTGCGGCCCATGACTGAAGCCCAAGGCTTGCTGGACGCGGCTTGCTTTTCGATCCACTTCAAGTTGAGCAACTGCGATTGCACGCGCTTGCCGTTCTTGTCGCGACCGCTGAAGTCGGTGATGAATTGCTCTTGCGGGTAGCCGCATTTTTCCACGATGATGCGGCGCAGTTCGCGCTCTTTTTTGCGCACATCGTCCACCTGGCCGCGCACCATGTCGCACAGCTTTTCGATGGTTTTGGCCGTGAAGCGGATGGTCATCAGCTCTTCTGACAGGGCGGTTTGCGCCTTGACATAGGCGGGGGTGCCCCAGCCTTCTTTGTCATACACCTTGTGGACTTTTTCGAAGTACTCGGTGATGCGGTCAAACCGTTCCAGGGCCTGGTTTTTCAGCTCTTCGAGCTTCTTGGTCAGGGCCTTGGAGCCGCCTTTGCCATCGTCGTCATCGGCTTCGTCGAATTCATCGAAGTCTTCTTCGGCCACATAGTCATCGGCTTCGTTCAGATTGGCGAACCCGTCCACCACGGTGGAGATGACGACTTTGCCTTCGCGGATTTCGCTTGCCATGCGCAAAATTTCGGCAATGGTGGCCGGTGACGCGCTGATCGCGGCCATCATGTCCATCAAGCCGCCTTCGATGCGCTTGGCGATTTCGATCTCGCCTTCGCGGGTCAGCAGCTCCACGGTGCCCATCTCGCGCATGTACATGCGCACCGGGTCGGTGGTGCGGCCGAATTCGCTGTCCACAGTGGACAGGGCGGCTTCGGCGGCTTCTTCGGCTTCTTCTTCGGTCGAGCCCGTGGGCGCGTTGTCCGTGATGATCAGGCTTTCGGCATCGGGCGTTTGCTCGTACACCGCCACGCCCAAGTCGTTCAGGGTGGCGATCACCACTTCCAGGGTTTCAGCATCGACCAATTTGTCGGGCAAGTGGTCGCTGATTTCTCCGTTGGTGAGGTAGCCGCGCGTCTTGCCCAGTTTGATCAGGGTCTTCAGGCGCTCGCG
Source organism: Limnohabitans sp. (assembly GCA_024641725.1). Taxonomy (GTDB): domain Bacteria; phylum Pseudomonadota; class Gammaproteobacteria; order Burkholderiales; family Burkholderiaceae_C; genus Limnohabitans_A. Next base: position 2,348 of record JAHECM010000172.1, read on the forward strand.
GCGCTTTTTCATTTCCTCTTCGGTCAAGACGGTTTCGTCCAAGCCGAATTCTTTCATCAAGGCGCGCTCTTTGGCCTTGCTGATCTTCATGCGAAGTGGTTTGACTTTTTCGCCCGTCTCGCTCACGACGATCGGTTCGGGTTCAGCTTCGATCTCGTTGTCGTAGTCGCTGGGGTCATCGCTGGGGGGCGCAATGCTGCCTTTTTTCTTGGGGCCCCGTTTGGCACCGGTTTTGACAGGCGCCTTGGGGGCCGCGACGGGCTCGGCTGCTTTGGCTTTGGTGGTTTTTTTGACGTCGACTTGGGCCACAACGGCTTTGGTTTTGCTTGTTTTTTCGGCTTCTACGGCAGTTTTCTTCGCGGGCACAGGGGCGGCTTTCTTCACGGGCTTGGCAGTGGTCGCGCTGGTGCTGGGCTTGGCTTTGGCCGGGGACGCCTTGGGCTTGGCTGCGGATTTCGCAGGGGCCTTGTTGGCGACTTTGGCGGGGGCTTTGGCCGTGGCTTTTACAGGAGCTTTGGCTGCCGCTTTGACGGGAGCTTTGGCTTTGGCTGCGGCTTTGGTTTTGGTAACGGCCTGGACGGGCTTCTTCGGCTTCTGAGCGGGCATGAACAACCTCAAGACATCAAATCAGACAAGGAAACAGACACAAGTCAGCGCCAAAACTACCAGCGCGGGCTAATGGGACACAACGCATCACCCCAGGTGGGGTCTGGTGTTGCAGGGGCAAGATGGGAGGGCGAACATTTGGAATGCAGTCCTTGCGGTACGGTGACCTGCCCGCATGGGGGCGGCGCTCTTGGAGCGTTGGTCGGGCCGGAGGTGCTGCTGTCGCTCTTGCCGAAAAAAATGGATTATACCGTTTTGCCCCCGGCGGGTCGGCTGGCTGGCCGTCTGACCGGCTCAATATCCAGAATTCAAGTGCTTTTGCTGGCCCGGATGGCGGCTTTGGGTCGGAAGGCTTTGCACACCGCATCGCGGGTTTCCAAGTAAGGCCCACCGATCAAGTCCACGCAGTAGGGTATGGCGGCAAAGATGCCGTGCACGATGGACTGTCCGCTGGCGTCCTTCAAGCCTTCCAGGGTTTCTGCAATCGACTTGGGCTGCCCGGGCAAGTTGATGATCAGACTTTGCCCCCGAATCACGGCGACTTGGCGCGACAAGATGGCCGTGGGCACAAAGCGCAGGCTGATCTGGCGCATTTGCTCACCGAAGCCGGGCATTTCCTTGTCCGCCACGGCCAGCGTGGCCTCGGGCGTCACGTCGCGCAGGGCCGGGCCGGTGCCGCCGGTGGTGAGCACCAAGCTGCACCCCGCATTGACCAGTTCGATCAAGGTGGCGCTGATGCGCTCTTGCTCGTCCGCAATCAGTCGCGGCTCAAACGTGATGGGGTTGAGCAGCGCGCCGCTGAGCCAGGCTTGCAGCGCTGGCAGCCCTTGGTCTTCGTACACCCCGCTGCTGGCACGGTCACTGATGGAGACGATGCCGATCTTGACCGCATCGTGCAGCTGAGTCTCAGGCATCGCTGTCGTCCTCTGGCGTGTCATCGGCATCGGTTTTTGCGGGGTTCAAGGTGGCTTTGACCAGCTGAAAAATCTCACGGTACGCACGGCTTTGGCGCGGGGCCAGGCCTTGCGAGACGGCGGCCTGGTCGGGCGCGGGCGCGTCTTTGCGGGCTTGGCGAACCAGCGCACGCAATTGCTGGGTGTCGGTGCCCGGGTGCTGGGCAATCCAATCGCCCACGGCCTGGTCGTCGGCGATCAGGCGATCGCGCCAAGCTTCAGCCAAGTGCATGGCTTGGGTTTCTTTGGCGCTGCCCAGACGCTGGACGTCCAGAGCGTCGCGCACGGCTTGCAGCGTTTCGGGGTCGAGCAAGCGCATTTGCTTGCCAATGAATTGCATCTGGCGGCGCTTGCCCTCAAAGTTGGTGATGCGTTTGGCATCGGCCAGGGCATCGATCAGCTTGTCAGACAAGGGCAGGGGCTTGAACAGGTCGCTGCGCAGCGTCATCAGCTGCTCGCCCAAGACTTGCAGTTCGGTGCTTTCGCGCTTGAGGTCGGTCTTGCTGATCTCAAAGCCTCCCTTGAGTTCGCGCTTGAGCTCCAGGTCGAGTTCACTGCCTTCGGCCACGAATTGACCTTTGACGAAATAGCCTTTTTTGGGTTTACGGGACATAAGTTGAGGTTATGGAGGGCCAAGGCGGCCCGATGTGCTGACTGGCCAGTATCATAGTCGCCACCTCCACCGAGTTGACCACAGTGAATAAAACAGCCTCCCACGCCAGCCCCCAAGACGGTTTCAGCTACAGCCGTGATTTTTTTGAACACCTGGTTGACAGTGCCTTAAAGCACGCCAAAAAGCTCGGTGCCACCGACGCCGGGGCCGAAGCCTCAGAGGGCTGCGGCCTGAGCGTTTCGGTGCGCAAAGGCGAGCTGGAAAACGTCGAACGCAACCGCGACAAATCCCTGGGAGTCACGGTGTATGCGGGTCACCGCAGGGGCAATGCCAGCACCTCAGACTTTTCGCAAGCGGCCATTGAGCAAACGGTTCAGGCCGCCTTTGACATCGCCCGCTTCACCGCCGAAGACCCGACCGCCGGTTTGCCAAATGCGGCCGACATCGAGACGAAGCACCGCGATCTGGACCTGTTTCACCCCTGGTCGGTGAACAGCGAACAGGCCGCCCAGCTGGCGCTGGCCTGCGAAGCTGCAGCCCTGAAAACCAGCCGCCGCATCACCAACAGCGAAGGCGCGGCGGTGTCGGCGCAGCAAAGCCATTTTTTCAGCGCCCACACCCATGG
>JAHECM010000172.1:5244-11013 GCA_024641725.1 Limnohabitans sp.
AGACCACCGGCAATGCGGGTGGCTCGCACAACCTGACTTTGACCTCACGCCTGACGAAAGCCTCGGACGACTTGGACGAAATGCTCAAAAAGCTGGGCACGGGCTTGTTTGTCATTGAGCTGATGGGCCAGGGCGTGAACTACGTCACGGGCGATTATTCGCGCGGGGCCAGTGGCTTTTGGGTTGAAAACGGCCACATCGCCTACCCGGTGCACGAAATCACCATCGCCGGCAACCTCAAGGACATGCTGCTGGGCATCGAGGCCGTGGGCGCTGATGCCTACAACATGGGGGCCAAGACCACGGGCTCCATCTTGGTCAATAGGATGAAGTTGGCCGGCAGCTGAAGCCCGCCGAGGCGGGGCGTTCAGCCTGGTTCAACCGGGTTCAGTCTGGTTCAGCCTGCGAGGGCAGCTTTCACGGCGGCAGACACTTGCCCCATGTCCGCCTTGCCTGCCAGTTGGGCTTTGACCGCACCCATGACCTTGCCCATGTCGCCTGGGCCCTTGGCACCGAGTTCTGCCACGATGGCTTGCACCGCCGCCGTCACCTCTTGGGCAGACATGCGCTCAGGCAGGTAAGCCAGCAACACGGCCATTTCGGCCTTTTCTTTGTCGGCCAGGTCTTGGCGTGCTGCTTGTTCAAATGCCGCGATCGAGTCTTTGCGCTGCTTGATCAACTTGTCCACGATGGCGACCACGGCCACGTCGTCAAGTTCGATGCGTTCGTCCACTTCTTTTTGCTTCATGGCCGCCAGCAACAAGCGGATGGTGCCCAAGCGCTCGCTGTCTTTGGCGCGCATGGCGTTTTTCATGTCTTCGGTGATCTGGTCTTTCAGGCTCATGAGAGGCTCCTGGTGGGGGACAAATGGGAAGCGTACAAACAACAAAGCCCGCCTGAGCGTCCTCCAGCGGGCTTGTTTGCTGGCCCTTGCGGGCCATGCAAAAAGAAGCGATCAGTACAGCTTCTTGGGCAGCTGCATGCTGCGCACGCGCTTGTAGTGACGCTTGACAGCGGCCGACTTTTTGCGCTTGCGCTCGGTCGTTGGTTTTTCGTAGAACTCGCGGGCACGCAGGTCTGTCAGCAGGCCGAGTTTTTCGATGGTGCGCTTGAAGCGACGCAGGGCAACGTCAAACGGCTCGTTTTCTTTCACGCGGATGGTGGTCATTGAATCAAATTTCCAAAATTGTGCCGGTCGCGGTTGCAAGGAAGATCGTGCCTTGCAGCGTTGGTTACGGCGGTTCCCCGTCACGAACTAGTATTTGGCAGACGGGGGCTTGCCAGCAAAGACGATGATTATAGCGTGGAGTGAAGGCGGTTTGGCGACGGCTTGACGGTATTGTGGTCGCAGGGGCGTCCGGTGCCTAAAATCCGAGCAGATCACCAACCAGGCGGTATGTCCATGCGTTTTTTCAGGTTCTTTCTTGGCCTTTGGGCTGGCTGTTGGCTGGTGGTGGGGGCGGGCGCGCAGGCCGCGTCGGCGGATGCACCGCATGCGGCCCCCCGGGTGGTGGTGGTGCTGGCCGGGGGCGGGGCCAAGGGGTTTGCCCATTTGGCGGTGCTGCGGCGCTTGGAGCAGGACAACGTGCCCATTGCCCGGATTGTGGGCACCAGCATGGGGGCGGTGGTCGGCGGCTTGTACGCCAGTGGTTTGTCCATCGACGAGATTGAGCGCGTGATCGGCAACCTGGATCCGGCCCGAGTGGCGCTGGACCAGATCGGTCGGTTGGAATTGCCCCAACACATACGCGCCTACCAGCGCCAGTATCCGATTGAGCTGGAGTTTGGCGTGCGCCAGGGGGCGCTCAGCTTTGCCCGTGGCGTGAGCGATGGGCAGCGCTTTTTGGCCTTGCTGCAGCAGTTGACGGCGCATGTGCCCGCGGGCGTGTCGTTCAACGACTTGAAGATCCCGTTCCGGGCTGTGGCCACGCGCTACCGCGATGGCGAGATGCAGGTCTTTGACCATGGCACTTTGCACTTGGCGATCCGTGCCAGCATGGCCGCACCGGCCGTGTTTGCACCCGTCGAGATCGACGGTGAAACCTATGTGGATGGTGGCCTGGTGGCGAACTTGCCGGTCGCTGTGGCCTTGCAAGAAGGGGCCGAAGTGCTGGTGGCTTCGTATTTGGCGCAAGAGGCCGAGGGCCCTCAGGCCGACGATCCTGCCAATGCCTTGACCGTGGCCAACCGCATGCTGGACATCCTGATTCGCCAAAACGAGAAACGCAACCGGGCCATGCTGCGCCCGCAAGACATATTGGTGCAACCTGAGCTCAAAGACGTGGGTTTTGCTGACTTCAACCGTGCCGCCGAAATCGTGCAGCGCGGCGAAAAAGCGGTGGCGGCACTGGACGCACGCTGGCGTGCATTGGCCCATCAGGCGCACGTGGCGGACACCGCTGCCGTGCCTCGATTGGCATATGACCAGCGTGAAAAGCGCATCGTCTCGGTGCGTGTGACCGGTGCGCAGCATGTGCCCGAACGCTTCATCGAGCGGCGCATGGCCCCATTGGTGGGCGAGGAGTTTCGAACCGATGACACCGCACGGCGCATCGATGAGCTCTACACGAGTGGGTATTTTGAGAGTGTTCACTACGCCGTGGAGCAGGTCAAAAACGAGCAATACGAGTTGGTGGTGCATGTGCGCGAGAAGCCCTATGCACCGCACTTCATGAAGACGAGCCTGGGCTTCTCTTCGGAGCTGGGCGGTGTCAACCAGTTCTCGCTTGGCCTGGGTTACCGGCACCCGTGGTTGACTGAATCGGGCTTGGAGCTGGCGCTGGACGCCCGGGTGGGCACCCAGTCCGAGCTGGCCGCGCGGCTTTACCAATCGTTGGGTGCAGGCTGGGGGCTGGAAGCGGGCGCGGGCTACGAGCGCAACATCGTGCCCTTGTATGCGCCCTCGGCGCTGGCTTTGCCGCAGGACCAAAAACTGGGCTACATGCGTTTGGGCCGCACGCAAATTGGGGCGCATGTGGTGTACCAGTGGGAGCGGCTGGCCACCGTCAAACTTGGTGTGGTCCAAAGCCACAGCAGCTACACCATGGACACGCCCACGCAAGTGATCCTGCCGCAGCCCTCTGGGCCGGGCGTGACCTACACCCTCGCCGATCGGCAGGTGCACGCCACGGGCCTGCGCTGGCAGTTTGAGGCCGACCAGCTGGACTCGGCCAACTTTCCGTCGAAGGGCTATTTCGCCAGCGGCTCGCTGGAGCAGGGGCTGACGGGCACCGCTTACCGCACCGCCCGACTCAGCGCCCGCTGGGCCCTGCCGATGCAGGCGCACACCCTGAACCTCGGGGTGAATTGGGGTCGCGAAGTGGTGGCCAGTGCTTGCGCCTCGTGCTTGGCCCCGACCAGCTTGTACCTGGGCGGATTCCAAATGATGGGCGCTTACCGCATGGGCCAACTCTCGGGCGACCACTTGGCACATGTCTACGGCACCTACATGTACCGCTTGTTCGACGGCGGTTTGCTCAAGCAAAAAACCCATGCGGGCATGGTGCTCGAAGCCGGCGATGCCTGGTTCAGCGGTCAGGCCCACAGCACCAAATACAGCGCCAGTTTGTTCATTGCTGTGGACAGCAAGATGGGCGACATCTACCTGGGCGCGGCGCGCGGATCGGCGGGGGCCAACAATGTGTTTTTGCAGCTGGGTCGGCGTTTCAGTTTTTGAGGCCTCAAGCCGTGTGCTTGGCCGCCAGAGCCGGTTTGGAGACCTGCGCACAAGCCTGAGCACAGGCCAGTGCGCAGGCATGTGCGCTGGCCCAAGCCCATTGGAAGTTGTAGCCCCCCAGCCAGCCGGTCACGTCCAACACCTCGCCAATGAAATACAGGCCCGCTTGCTTGGACTCCATGGTTTGTGAGGACACATCCCGCGTGTCCACGCCGCCGAGCGTGACTTCGGCTTTTTTGTACCCTTCGCTGCCGGTGGGCGTCAGGCCCCAGTGGCTCAAGGCTTGAGCCAGTTGGGCAAGGGCTTTGTCGGGCACGTCGGCAGCGTTGCGCTGCAAGGCCGGGTCTTGGCCGACCCACGCGTCGGCCAAACGGCTGGGCACCCAGCTGGCCAGTTCATTGGCCAGCAACTTGCGTGACCGCCGCTTGGCCTCCTGCAGCCGCGCAGGCAGGTCCACCTCGGGGGCCAGGTTCAGGTGCAGCGGCGTGCCGTCCTTCCAATAGCTGGAAATTTGCAACACCGCTGGGCCCGACAGGCCACGGTGCGTGAACAGCAGGTCTTCGTCAAAGTGCATGCGGTTTTTCTTCTCGCCCGTCTCGATGCCGACGGGCAAGGCCAGCCCCGCCAATTGCGCATAGGGCTCCCAAGCGGCGCCATCGAAAGTGAGCGGCACCAAGCCCGGGCGGCGCTCCACCAAGCGCAGACCAAACTGGCTGGCCAGCGCGTAGCCCCAGCCGGTGGCCCCGATTTTAGGAATCGACAGCCCGCCCGTGGCCACCACCAGGGCCTGTGTGCGCACGGTGCCGCGCGAGGTGTCCAGCTCGTAGACGCCCGCTTGGTGCCGCACGGCCTGCACACCGCACGGTTGCCATCGCGTCACGCCGCCTGCAGCGCACTCGGCCAGCAGCATGCGGATGATGTCTTCGGCCGAATCGTCGCAAAACAACTGGCCCTTGTGCTTTTCATGGAAGGCGATGCCGTGCTTTTGCACCAGCGCCAGAAAATCTTGTGGCGTGTAACGCGACAGGGCCGAACGGCAAAAGTGCGGGTTTTGGCCGATGAAGTGCTTTTGCGGCGCGCTCGGGTCCAACAGCCGGTTGGTGAAGTTGCAGCGGCCACCGCCAGAGATGCGGATTTTTTCGGCCACCTTCTCGCTGTGGTCCAGCAACAAGACCTTCAGGCCCAACTGGCCGGCCTGTCCGGCGCAAAACAAACCGGCAGCCCCGGCACCCACGATCACCACATCCCATTGATTCATGGCTCAGGAGTGTAAGGGGCCGCTTTCAGGGCTGTTGATCATGGCCGTTGATCGGGCAGGGTGGTGAGGGCTTGGGTGAGCGTCAAGCGGCCCGCTGTGCGGGTGCCGTTGCCGTTGCCGTTGCTTGGGCCTGCTGCCACGCCCGCGCGCCTTGCACCACATCGCCCACCACGATGACGCTGGGGCTTTGCAGTTGTTCGCGCTGCACGGTGTCCACCAATCCGCCCAAGGTGGTCAGGGCTTCGCGCTGGCTGGGCAGGGTTGCGTTTTGCACCACCGCCACCGGCGTGTGGGCGGGCAGCCCGCTCAGCAGGCCATCGCAGATGTGCTGCAAGCTGCTCACGCCCATGTAAATCACCAGCGTCAGCTTGGCTTGGCGGGCCGTGGCCGCCAGTTGGGGCCAGTCGGTGCCTGCATCGCCAGGCTTGGCGTGGCCGGTGACAAACACCACCCCATGCGCGTGCTCGCGGTGCGTCAGCGGCGCGCCCAAGCTGCTCATGCCCGCCAGCCCCGAGGTGATGCCATTGATGACACTGACCTCGATGCCCGCTTGGCGCAGGCTGGCCACCTCTTCGCCGCCACGTCCAAAAATAAAAGGGTCGCCGCCTTTGAGCCGCACCACCTGTTCGCCCTCTTGGACGGCGGTGACCATGAGCTTTTCGATGAAGGCTTGTGGCGTGCTCTTGCAGCCGCCGCGTTTGCCCACATGCACGATGCGTGCGCTGGGCGAGGCGTGCACCAGCACCGCCTCGTTGACCAAATCGTCCACCAACAGCACGGTGGCGCTGGCAATCGCTTTGGCCGCCTTGATCGTCAGCAGCTCCGGATCGCCCGG
>JAHECM010000172.1:11113-13913 GCA_024641725.1 Limnohabitans sp.
AGCACAGCGGTGGGCACGCAGTGCACCTGGCCAGCGGCCGCAGCGATCACGGACGAGCAAGCAGGAACGCCCAAGGCTTGCAAAACCGATGCGCTGGAGACGCGTTTGTCTTCGGTGGCCGTGCCGTGCAGCACCACCGCCAACCCTTCGCGGGCCAGCAGCAGGGCCAACAGCGGCGTGAGCACCGGCAGCTTGCGGGCCCCGTTGTAGCTGGGCAGCACCACCGTGGGCACGCCCGGGTTGGCCACCCGCTGCAGCCGTGCGTGCGTGGCGTCCAAAAAGCCCGCCATCTCTTCGGGCGTTTCGCCCTTGATGCGCATGGCCAAGCAAAACCCGCCCAGCGCCAGGTCGCTGACTTGGCCGTCCAAAATTTGCCCCATCAGGTCGGCCGCTTGGTCGCGGCTCAGCGCCCGCGCGCCGTCTTTGCCGCGTCCGATGTCCTTTATGTAGTGGCTGATGCTCATGGGGTGATTGTGAATCAAGGCAGATAACTGTTCGTTATATGGGTATGCGGATGTCGCGCACGATGCGGCGCAGCTCGGGCATGCAGGAGCCGCACTGGGTGCCGCAGTGCAACTGGCTTTGCAGCCGGGTCAAGCGTTCGTCCTCGGTGCCACTGCCTTGTTGCAGGCAAGCCACGATCGCGTCTTCGCGCACGTTCAGACAGCTGCACACCTGGCGGCTGGCTGTGCCGGCACCTTCTGGCGGGGCGTCGGTGGCCATCAACCATTGGCGTGCAGTCCAGCCCATGGCCAGTTCCTTGTGCAGCAGGTTTTGAAGCCAGTGGGCCGAGCGGCTGTCGCCTGCAGTCAAAAATCCTTGCAAGTGGCGCTGGCCCTGTGCGCCGGCTGCGCTCAGGTGCAGCACGCGCCGCTGGGCGTGTTGGGGGTCGGCATAACGCAATCGGTCAGGCGCATCCAAGTCCAGGGCTGCTTCGACCGCGTCCAGTACTGCGGCGGGTACGGCTTGAGCGCAGGCCGCTCGCAGCAATAATCCGGTGCGAGGTGCTGTGTTGGACAGTGCGTCACCCGCATGGGCAAAGGGCACCAGATGGGCAAAGTCGAATTCGGTCAAAAGCGTTTGCAGTTGCTGGCGCACCGTCCAGACACGCTCAGTTGGCAACCAAGCCATGGCGTTCAGCCGCCATGGGGCGTTGGCGCGGCCAATGCGCACGGCACTGTGCTTGAGCTCAGGCTGCTTAGAGCTGGGGCAAAAAACCGAAGTGGTCAGCACGTTGACCCCCAGTCCGGCTTGGCCCTGCGCATCTCGGCCACCCAACACTTCGGGCCCCCAGTGCATGGCGATGAAGGCTTGCAGGGGTGCCATTTGTGTGCTGGCTTGGACGGGCAACACCAAAGCGCCTCGCTTGCTGCGCACCTCCACCAGATCGCCATCGTTCAGGCGCAGGCGCTGCACATCTTGCGGATTCATCTGCACGCAGGGCTCGGGGGCGTGCCCGAAAAGTCGGCCCGCTGTGCCGGTGCGTGTCATGCCGTGCCACTGGTCTCGCAGGCGGCCCGTGGTCAGCGCAAACGGGTAGGCTGACACGCGCTCTTCTGCCAAGGGCTGCCAGGGCAGGGCGGCGAAGCGGGCGCGGCCATCGGGGGTGGCAAAGTGGCCGTCGGTGTACAGCCGTGTTTGGCCCCGAGGGTTGCCTTCGGGGGCAGGCCATTGGGTGGGGCCAGCGCTTTCGAGCAAAGCATAGGACAAGCCCGTGATGTCCAAGTCACGTCCCCGGGTGCTTTCTCGGTGCTCATTCCAGACCGACTCGGGGGTGGTGAAGTTCAGCAGCCTGGCATCGTGCGGTCGCTCCAGTGCCACGGCCAGGCGCTGGCCGATGTCAGCTGCAATGGCCCAATCGGCGCGGGCTTGACCCGGTGCCACCACGGCGGCGCGCACCCGGCTGATGCGCCGCTCGCTGTTGGTGACCGTGCCTTCTTTTTCGCCCCATGTGGCAGCGGGCAGCAGCAGGTCGGCGTAGTTGCAAGTGGACGCGGTGGCAAAGGCTTCTTGCACGATGACGAATTCGGCTCGCTCCAAAGCGCGGCGCACGGTTTTTTGGTCGGGCATGGACTGGGCTGGGTTGGTGCACACGATCCACAGCGCCTTGATGTGCCCGTCGGCCGCAGCCTCAAACATTTCGACCGCTGTCAGGCCCGGCTTGGCGGGCACATCGGCCACACCCCAGAGCGCGGCAATTTCAGCGCGGTGCTGCGGGTTGGCCAGGTCGCGGTGGGCGGACAGCAGGTTGGCCATGCCGCCTACCTCTCGCCCGCCCATGGCGTTGGGCTGGCCTGTCAGCGACAGCGGCCCAGCGCCGGGTCGGCCGATTTGTGCCGTGGCCAGGTGCAAATTGATGAGTGTTGCGTTCTTGGCCGTGCCATTGCTCGACTGGTTCAGGCCCTGGCAATAGAGGCTGAGCGTGGCGGCAGCTTGCCCTGGGTCATCGCTGCCGCCCGTGGCAAACCAACGGGTCGCAGTCAGCAGATCTTGGCGGGAAATGCCACAAATTTGCGCCACCCGATCGGGCGTGTGGTCGGTCACCAGCGCTTGCAAGGCTTCAAACCCATGGGTGTGCGCGGCCATGTAGTCGGGCTGCGTCCAGCCCTGGGCCAGCAGGATGTGCAGCATGCCGTGGAACAGCATCACGTCGGTGCCGGGTTGTATCTGCAGGTGCAGGTCGGCCATCTCGGCGGTGTCGGTGCGGCGCGGGTCAACCACCACCAGCTTGAGCTGGGGGTTGGCGCGGCGGGCGTCTTCGATGCGCCTGAACAAAATCGGGTGCGCCCAAGCGGTGTTG
>JAHECM010000303.1 GCA_024641725.1 Limnohabitans sp.
TGCCCCTCGAGGAGCTGCAGCAGCTGGCCGCCGTGTTCAGCATGGTCAAAAGCGACTACGTGGAGCCGGTGGACGAGAAAAAACTCATCACCGATGCGATCTCGGGCATGGTCTCCAGCCTGGACCCGCACTCGCAGTACTTTGACAAAAAGAGCTTCAAAGAATTCTCTGAGGGCACCTCTGGCAAGTTCGTGGGCGTGGGCATCGAGATCAGCCAAGAAGACGGCCTGATCAAGATCGTCAGCCCCATCGAGGGCTCCCCGGCCGACCGTGCGGGCCTCAAAACCAATGACCTGATCACCAAAATCGACGACACCGCCGTCAAGGGCTTGGCCCTGAACGAAGCGGTCAAGCGCATGCGCGGCGAGCCCAAAACCAAGGTGGTGTTGACGGTTTTCCGCAAAGCCGAGGGCAAGACTTTCCCGGTCACCATCGTGCGCGAAGAGATCAAGACCCAATCGGTCAAAGCCAAGCTGCTCGAACCCGGCTACGGCTGGATCCGGGTGTCGCAGTTCCAAGAGCGCACGGTCGATGACTTTGCCCGCAAGCTCGAAGAGATGTACGCGCAGGACAAAAACCTCAAGGGCCTGGTGCTGGACTTGCGCAACGACCCCGGTGGGCTGCTGGACGCCGCTGTCGCGCTGTCGGCGGCTTTCTTGCCCGAGAACGTCGCGGTGGTCTCCACCAATGGCCAACTCGAAGAAAGCAAGTTTGTCTACAAAGCATCGCCCCAGTTTTGGCGGCGCAACGCCAGCAACGACCCGATTGCCCACCTGACCCAGGCCACTGGCGGCGCCCTCAAAAAAGTGCCGCTGATCGTGCTGGTCAACGAAGGCTCGGCCTCGGCCAGCGAGATCGTCGCCGGGGCCCTGCAAGACCACAAGCGCGCCACCTTGATGGGCAGCCAGACCTTTGGCAAAGGCTCGGTGCAAACCGTGCGTCAGCTCACGCCCGATACGGCGCTCAAAATCACCACGGCCCGCTACTACACACCGAGCGGCCGCAGCATCCAGGCCAAAGGCATCGTGCCCGAGGTGATGCTGGACGAGACCGAAAACGGCAACCTGTTCGCCGCCTTGCGCACGCGTGAGGCCGACCTCGAAAAGCACCTTTCCAACGGCAAAGACGCCGAGAAGAAAGACCCAGAGCGCGAGAAAGCGCGCGAAGAAGCCCTCAAAAAGCTGGAAGAAGAGTCCAAAAAACCGGTGGCCGAGCGCCGCTTGCCCGAGTTCGGGTCGGACAAAGACTTTCAGCTGCAGCAAGCGCTGAACAAGTTCAAAGGTCTGCCCGTCAAGGCCAGCACCACCTTGGCCGAGCGCAAGGCCGAGAAAAAAGAAGACTGAAGCGCATGGACGACGCCCAGCTGCTGCGGTATTCGCGGCACATCTTGCTCAATGAGCTGGGCATCGAGGGCCAAGAAAAACTGCTCGCCGCCCACGCCCTGGTCATCGGCGCGGGCGGGCTGGGCTCGCCGGTGGCGCTGTACTTGGGCAGTGCGGGCGTCGGGCGCATCACGGTGGTGGACCACGACGAGGTGGACGCCACCAACTTGCAGCGGCAAATTGCCCACACCCTGGAGCGCGTGGGCCAGCCCAAGGCCGAGTCGATTCGCACCGCCATCGCACAGATCAACCCGGACGCAATGGTGCGCGCCCTCACACGCCGCGCCGACGCCGCGCTGCTGGCCGAGCAGGTGCCGCTGGCCGACGTGGTGATCGACTGCACCGACAACTTCGCCACCCGACACGCCATCAACCTCGCCTGCGTGGAACACGGCAAGCCGCTGGTGTCGGGCGCGGCCATCCGCATGGACGGTCAAGTCTCGGTGTTTGACAGCACCCGGCCCCATGCACCGTGCTACGCCTGTGTGTTTCCGCCCGAGGTCGCGCCCGAAGAAACCCGCTGCGCCACGATGGGCGTGTTTGCGCCGCTGGTGGGCATCATCGGTGCCATGCAGGCGGCTGAAGCGCTCAAGCTGCTCAGCGGCATGGCCTGCCATCTGGCCGGGCGGCTCTTGATGCTCGACGGCCGAGACCTGTCGTGGACCGACATCCGCGTGGACCGCAACCCCGACTGCCCCGTCTGCAGCCACCGCTGAACCCGTCAGGGCGAGGAGCCATCGGCGTGGCAGGTCCCATGAAACTGGCGGAACACCTTGGGTGACATGGCGCTTTCTTTGGCGGCAAACAAACCCCGTTGGCTTTGTTGTGCTTGGCGCTGCAAGCGGGCATAGGGGCCCTGGCCGGTGTTGAATCGGTACGCCCAGGCCATGCCCGTGCGCACCATCTCGGCCCCCAGGTCCAACTCGCCACGCCGCACCCGGGCCACTTGCCTGCCGTACACATCTTCGGCCACCAGATCCACCTCCACCCCTTGGCGCAGGGCCAGCGCGATCATGGCGTTGCGTGCGGCCTCACCACCGGGCTGGCAGCTTTCCGGGGCATCGATGTCCTGAATGCGCAGCTTGACCGGTTCATGCTGCTCGGCCAGCACCACCAGCAAGGTGTCGCCGTCCATCACCCAACTGACCCAGCCCGCTTGCCACTGCGCGGTACGGGCCAAGGCGAGTCCGCACGAGCACAGCCCAAGCAAGGCGATGGCCCACAGGCTCAAAGCCCGCAAGCACAATGCCCACAACAAGCTCAAAGCCCGCAGGCGTGACGGATTCGTCCAGTGCATCAGGGTTTTCAGGGGGGATTCAGCGGGGTATTGGAGGGCATTCAAGGCATTTTGCACACTACATTGTGAGGCTAGACCTTTT
>JAHECM010000304.1 GCA_024641725.1 Limnohabitans sp.
CGCCTGGTGAATTCCCCCTGCATTCAGCCATGATCATTGCCCGCTCCATCGACGAACTCCGACAGGCCCTGAGCGCATCCGAGCGCCCCGCCTTTGTGCCCACCATGGGCAACCTGCACGCGGGCCACATCCAATTGGTCGAACTGGCCAAGCCCCAAGGCGACTGCACCGTGGCCAGCATCTTTGTGAACCGCCTGCAATTTTTGCCGCACGAAGACTTTGACAGCTACCCCCGCACCTGGGAGGCCGACTGCGCCCAGCTCCAATCCGCCGGCTGTGACGTGCTGTTTGCCCCGCGCGAGAGCGACCTCTACCCCGAGCCTCAAACCGTCAAAGTGCACGCCGACCCGGCGCTGGCCGACATCCTCGAAGGCGAGTTTCGACCTGGCTTTTTCACGGGTGTGTCCACCGTGGTCATGAAGCTGTTCATGAGCGTGTTCGCAGGCAAGTCCCAGGGCGTGGCCGTGTTTGGCAAAAAGGACTACCAGCAACTCATGGTGATCCGCCAGATGGTGCGCCAGTTCGCGCTGCCCATCCGCGTGGTGGGCGTTGAAACCTGCCGCGCCGAAGACGGCTTGGCGCTGAGCTCGCGCAACGGCTACCTGAGCGCGGCCGAGCGCACCGAGGCCGTGCAACTGTCCATCGTCTTGAAAGGCTTGGCCGCCACCGTCCGTGCGGGCAAGGCTGCGGGAGTTTGGGATGTGCCCGCAGCAGAGGAAGCGGCCATGGCCGCCCTGCGTGAGCGCGGCTGGGTGCCGGACTACGTCACTTTGCGCCGCCAGCACGACCTCTCGCCCTTGGCCGGCCCTTGCGCCGAACCGCTGGTGGTGCTGGGGGCGGCCAAGTTGGGAACAACGCGCTTGATAGACAACTGGGAGGTTTGAAGCCCCCTTCGCGCACGGGGTGCGGCTCCTACGGGGAGGTGATGCCAGTGTAGGAGCAGCACCCTGTGCGCGATGGCACGTGGACTTCGGGCGCTCCTTCGAGCGACCCTGCACCTCGGGGGGCGGGGCCGTTAGACCGCTTCACCTTTGGGGCCGCGCCCCATCAGCACTTGCACCGCTTCGGGGGCTTTGAGTTGTCCGTCGAGCAGGGCCACCACGGCTTCGGTGATGGGCATGACCACCCCAAGTTGTTGCGCCCTTTGGAGCACCGTGCGGGCGCTGTACACGCCTTCGGCCACATGGCCAAGTGAGTCGATGGCTTGTTGCAAGCTCATGCCTTGGGCCAGTGCCAGGCCGACTTTGCGGTTGCGGCTGAGGTCGCCCGTGGCGGTCAGCACCAAGTCGCCCAAACCCGACAAACCCATGAAGGTTTCGGCCTTGGCCCCGAGCGCCAGGCCCAAACGCGTCATTTCAGACAAGCCGCGCGTGACCAGCGCGGCTCGGGCGTTGAGGCCCAGGTTCAGACCATCGCACAGGCCGGTGGCGATGGCCAGCACGTTTTTGACCGCACCGCCGACTTCGACGCCCACGATGTCGTCGTTGGCGTACACACGCAGAGCCGAGCCGTGAAAAGCTTGCACCAGCGCGTCGCGCACGCTGGCGTGCGGGCTGGCCGCCACCAAGGCGGTGGGTTGGCTGCGGGCCACCTCTTGGGCAAAACTGGGGCCACTCAGTGCCCCCGCACGCACATCGGGGGCCACGTGTGCCTGCACCTCGTGCGGCATGAGCCCACTGCCGGATTCAAAGCCTTTGCACAGCCAGGTCACCGAAGCTGGCACGCCTTGCAGCGCCAACAAGCTGGCCCGCAAGCCCGCCATGGGGGTGGCGATCACCCACAGGTCTTGGGCTTGCGCCGAGGCGATCGATGCATCCAGTGGGCCAGAGGTGACGGCCAAGGCCGCAGGCAAGTCGATACCCGGCAAATAGCGCTCGTTGCGTCGCTGCTGCAGCATGGCTTGCGCCTGCGACGCGTCGCGCGCGTGCAAACGCACCCGGTGGTCCGAAGTCGAGCGGCTGGCGGCAATGGCCAAGGCCGTGCCCCAAGCGCCTGCACCGATGATGGTGATCCGCATGCCGGGTGGTTGGGACGATTTACTGCTGGGTTGCCGCTGCCTGGGCTTGCTGCTGCTCGTACATGGCTTGGAAGTTGATTTCGGCCAAATGCACGGGCGGGAAGCCTGCACGGGTGATGAGGTCGGCCACGTTGCCACGCAAATAGGGGTACACAATTTGCGGGCAAGCAATGCCGATCACGGCGCCCATTTGCTCGTCGGGCACGTTGCGGATTTCAAAGATGCCGCCTTGTTTGCACTCGGCCAAGAACACCGTCTTGTCGCCGATTTTGGTGTGCACGGTGGCCGTAACACAGACTTCAAACACGCCTTCGGCCACAGGGGTACTTTCCACGCCCAACTGGATGTCCACGCTGGGTTGCTGCTGCTCCAACAAGATGGCGGGCGAGTTGGGTTGCTCCAAAGAAGCCTCTTTCAAGTACACGCGCTGGATTTGGAACACTGGGGCCTGAACTTCGGGGGTTTGGGTATCGGTCATGGGGGTTTCTTGCAAAAAAGAAGGCAGCCCGGGATGGGCTGCCCAAGGTTCAAAACGAAAAGATTATCTGCGATTCAGGTGACGCATCGGGTGACACGTCGAATGTCGCAGGTGCTCACTGGCCTTGCAGCAGTGGCACCAGGCCGCCCCGGGCGTCCAGCGCCACCAGGTCGTCGCAGCCGCCCACATGGGTGTCGCCCACGTAAATTTGCGGCACCGTGCGCCGACCGGTGATTTGCATCATGTGGTCACGCTGGGCGGGG
>JAHECM010000305.1 GCA_024641725.1 Limnohabitans sp.
TGTAGCGCTTGACCCGCGCGGTGCCTGCATCGATCACATAGCGGATGCCCGGCACCGTGAGCGAGGTCTCGGCCACGTTGGTGGCCAGCACGATGCGGCGACCGTTGGAGGCCTCAAAAATCTGGTCTTGCTCGGCCTGGCTCAAACGCGCAAACAGCGGCAGCACTTCGGCGTTGCGCGTGAGCGGCTGATGCGACAGGTGTTTGCGCAGGTGGTCAGCGGCTTCGCGGATCTCGCGCTCGCCGGGCAAAAAGATCAGGATGTCGCCCCCTGCCCCGCCCTGCCAGAGTTCGTCCACGGCATCGGCCATGGCCTCGTTCAGGCCGTAGTCACGCGACTCTTCAAACGGCCGGTAACGCTGCTCCACAGGAAATGTGCGACCCGAGACCATGATGACCGGGGCCGGCCCGTGGCGCGAGGCAAAGTGTTTGGCAAAGCGGTCGGCGTCGATGGTGGCCGACGTCACGACGATCTTGAGGTCCGGGCGGCGCGGCAAGATCTGGCGCAGGTAGCCCAGCAAGAAGTCGATGTTCAGGCTGCGTTCGTGCGCCTCGTCAATGATGATGGTGTCGTAGGCCTTGAGCAGCGGATCGGTCTGCGTCTCGGCCAGCAAAATGCCGTCGGTCATCAGCTTGACCGAGGCATCTTTGCTCAAGCGGTCTTGAAACCGCACCTTGAAACCCACCACCTCGCCCAGCGGGGTTTTGAGCTCTTCGGCGATGCGCTTGGCCACACTGCTGGCGGCAATGCGCCGGGGCTGGGTGTGGCCGATCATGCGGCCGCGCTCGCCCGGCTTGGCGTTGAGCTTGCCGCGCCCCAGCATCAGCGCGATTTTGGGCAGCTGCGTGGTCTTGCCCGAGCCGGTTTCACCGCACACGATGATGACCTGGTGCTGCTCCATGGCAGCCATGATTTCGTCACGGCGGGCCGAGACGGGCAAGCCTTCGGGAAAGTCGATTTGGAGGGGGGTGGCAGACAAGGCGGAAACTTCTGTGAAAATCAAGGCAACAACAGCGGGGGATTATCCCAGTCCTGCGCTCCCTGCCACTTTTGCAGCCCTTTCACCGCACCTTCGCCGCCCATGTCCACCGTCTTCAACTTCACCTTCGTGCCCTGGTTCCGGTCGGTGGCGCCTTACATCCACATGCACCGGGGCAAAACCTTTGTGGTGGCCATTGCGGGCGAGGCCATTGCGGCGGGCAAGTTGGCGCACTTGGCGCAAGACTTGGCGCTGATCCAGAGCATGGGGGTCAAGATCGTGCTGGTGCACGGCTTCAGGCCGCAAGTGAACGAGCAGCTGGCGGCCAAGGGCCACACGCCCAAGTATTCGCACGGCATCCGCATCACCGACAGCGTGGCGCTGGACTGCGCGCAAGAGGCTGCCGGCCAACTGCGCTACGAAATCGAAGCGGCCTTCAGCCAGGGCCTGCCCAACACGCCCATGGCCGGGGCCACCGTGCGGGTGATTTCGGGCAACTTCATCACGGCACGCCCGGTGGGCATTGTGGACGGCGTGGACTTCATGCACTCGGGTTTGGTGCGCAAAGTGGATGTGGACGGCATCATGCGCACGCTGGAGATGGGTGCGATGGTGCTGCTCTCGCCTTTTGGTTTTTCGCCCACGGGCGAAGCCTTCAACCTGACCATGGAAGAGGTCGCCACCAGCGTGGCCGCAGAGCTGCAGGCCGACAAACTGATTTTTGTGACCGAGGTGCCGGGCATCCGCATGCAGCCGGACGAGCCGGCCAGCGACGACAACCCGATCGACACCGAGTTGCCACTGGCCGCCGCCAAACAGTTGCTGGCCTCGCTGCCCCCACCGACGGAGCCGACCGACATTGGCTTTTACCTGCAGCACTGCGTCAAGGCCTGCGAAGAAGGCGTGGAGCGCAGCCACATCTTGCCCTTTGCGGTGGACGGCGCGCTGCTTTTGGAGGTCTATGTGCACGACGGCATCGGCACCATGGTGGTCGATGAAAAGCTCGAAGAGCTGCGCGAAGCCACCGCCGACGACGTGGGCGGCATCTTGCAGCTGATCGAGCCGTTTGAAAAAGACGGCACCTTGGTCAAGCGCGACCGCACCGAGATCGAGCGCGATGTGGACCACTACACCATCATCGACCACGACGGCGTGATCTTTGCCTGCGCCGCGCTCTACCCCTACCCCGAGGCCAAGACTGCCGAAATGGCGGCGCTCACCGTGTCGCCCCAGTCGCAAGGCCAGGGCGATGGCGAAAAAGTGCTCAAACGCGTGGAGCAACGCGCACGCGCCATGGGGCTCAAGAGCATCTTTGTGCTGACCACCCGCACCATGCACTGGTTCATCAAACGCGGCTTTGTGCAGATGGACCCCGACTGGCTGCCCGAAGCGCGCAAACGCAAATACAACTGGGACCGCAAGAGCCAGGTGCTCGTCAAAAAGCTCTGACCACCGAACTTGCCGCAGCCCATCGCGGCGGGGGGCATGGTGTTGGTGTGGGAGCCCCGCCCTCGGGGCGATGAGCGCTCGCTCGTCAGACCGCCAACCAGCGGCGCAAGCGCGCCACGCCTTCTTCCAGGCGCGCCAAGTCTTTGGACGCAAAGCACCAGCGCAGCCAGCCCGCCGCCTCAGGGGCAAAGGCCTCACCCGGGGCCAGGCCCAAGCCCGCTTCGGTCACCAGCCGCTTGGCGGTGGCCACCGTGTCCGGGTGTCCTTCGATCTGAAAAAACGCGTACATGCCGCCCCTGGCCGGGGCCACGTTCACGC
>JAHECM010000306.1 GCA_024641725.1 Limnohabitans sp.
ACACCTTGTTGCCCGAGCGCACGTTTTTGCGCATCGTGCCCGAATTGGCGAATGGCGGACGTACCTTCGCAGGGGTGCCTGTGCGGCCTCAGTTGTTGGGGTCTGACCCCCATTGTTTGGCCGACAACGCGGCGCGCTTGGCCAGCATGGGCTGCGATGGGGTGGACTTGAACTTTGGCTGTCCCGCCAAGCAAGTCAATCGCCATGGCGGAGGCTCGGTGTTGCTGCAAGACCCCGAAGTGCTGTATCAAATTGTGCGTGCGGTGCGGGCTGCGGTGCCCGCGCATCAAGTGGTGTCGGCCAAGATGCGTTTGGGTTTCAACGATGACAGCAGCGCCGAAGCATGCGCCTTGGCGCTAGAGGCGGGCGGTGCCAGCGAGATCGTGGTGCATGCCCGCACCAAAGCCGACGCCTACCGTCCACCCGCCTATTGGCACCGTATTGCTGATATCAAGGCCAAGGTGAAAACACCGCTGGTGGCCAATGGCGAGATTTGGAATGTGCAAGACGCCATCAGCGCGCGCGCCGAATCGGGCTGCTTTAACTTGATGCTCGGGCGCGGCATCGTCACCAACCCGGGCCTGGGCTGGGCCATCAAGGCCCACGATGCTGCCGCGCAAGGTTTACCAGCCCCCGCCCATGAGGTGCGCTGGCAAGACCTGCCGCCGCACTTGAGCACCTTCTGGCAAATCGTGTCGGGTCGGGTGACCGAGCGCCATCGCGCCGGGCGCTTGAAACAGTGGCTCAACTTTTTACGCAAGCACTACCCAGAGGCGCAAGAGGCCTACCTGCATGTGCGCACGCTCACGCGGCCTGAGCAAATCAACGCGTGGTTGAGCGATGTCACGCGCTAAGCACTTGCAACCCTGGCAAGTCCTCACAGGGGGCATTTGCGGCTTGGTGTTGACCATCGGGTTGGCGCGCTTTGCCTACACCCCCTTGCTGCCTAGTTTGCAAACGCAAACAGGGTTGACCGATGCCGCGGCAGGGGCCTTGGCTGCCATCAATTACGCGGGTTACATGAGCGGCGCGTTGGCAGCCACCTGGATTGACGATGTGCGCTGGCGGCATTGGCTTTACAGCGCAGGCTTGTGGATGGCCTTGGTCACGGTGGCGGCGATGGCCCTGACCACGTGGATGCCTGCTTGGGCCTTGGCGCGTTATGTGGGCGGGCTGTGCGGCGCTACAGGCATGTTGCTGGGCTCGGGTTTGGTGTTGGGCTGGTTGATCCGTCAAGGCCGTCGGCCTGAGCTGGGTTTGTATTTCATCGGCTTGGGGCTGGGCATTGTGGTGTCGGCTGCAGGCGCCTGGGCCTTGGCAGGGCTGTGGCCCACATGGTCTGACCAATGGCTGGCGTTTGCGGTGCTGGGCGTTGTGTTTTTCATCCCCGCGTGGCGCTGGCGACCCCCCGTGCCGCCGCAGGTGGTGGTGGCGCATGATGCGCCCGTTGCCTCGGTGGGCTCGCGTCGCTGGCGTTGGACGCTATTGGCCAGTTACTTCGCAGCGGGCTGGGGCTTTGTCATCAGTGCCACGTTCACCGTGGCGATTGTGGAGCGTGAGCCTGCGCTGGCGGGCCAAGGTCCTCTGGCTTGGGCACTGGTGGGTATGGCCGCCATGCCCGCCGTGTTCATTTGGGATTTGGTGGCGCGCCGCCGGGGTGACAAACAAGCGCTGCTGCTGGCGTTTGGTCTGCAAACGCTGTCGATACTCTTGCCTGCTCTGTCGGGTGAGTTGTGGGCGGCACTCGCAGGGGCGGTGGGGTATGGCGCGACGTTCATTGGCATCGTCAGCCTTACCTTGGCGTTGGTGGGGCGACGCGCGCCGAACAACCCAGGGCAGGCGATGGCCAAGCTCACCCTCAGCTATGGCGCTGCGCAAATGCTGGCTCCCGTGGTGGCGGGTGTCATGGCACAGACCACGGGCACTTTCCAAGGGGCGTTGTGGTTGACGGCAGGTGTGATGGCCTTGGGCATGGCGCTGCTGGCCACCTTGCCGCACGAGCATTGAGCGAAAACCCCGATCTTGGGGGCGCCTTTGCTGGTCGCACAATAGACGCTTGCTTTCGGGCGCCCCTGCTATTTTCATAAGCGAACCACCGTGCCCACACAAAGTTTTATTCTTGGCAAAGACGCGCCACTCGAATCCACCATCAACACCTTGCAGGCCAAGTTGCAGGCGATGGGTTTTCATATCCAAGAAAAGAGTTGGCTCAACCCCGTCGATGGCATTTGGTCGGTACACATTCGTGACCGCGATTGCCCCGTGTTGTTTGCCAACGGCAAAGGCGCGACGCGCATGGCGTGTTTGGCCAGTGCCTTGGGTGAGTTTTTTGAGCGCTTGGCCACCAACTATTTTTGGACGCATTTCTATCTTGGCCCCGACACAGCCGATGCGCCGTTTGTGCATTACCCGCAAGAGCGTTGGTTTGCTTTGACCGACGACGGCACATGGCCGCAAGGCCTGCTCAACCCAGCGCTGCACAAGTTTTACAACCCCGAAGGCAACATCGATTGCGCCAACTTGGTGGACTTCAACTCGGGCCATGTGGACCGTGGCATTTGCGCCATTCCCTATGTGCGCCAACGCGATGGCGAGACCACCTACATGCCCGTCAACCTCATCGGCAACTTGTATGTGAGCAACGGCATGTCAGCGGGCAACACCGCGCTGGAGGCGCGCACGCAAGCCTTGTCTGAGATTTTTGAGCGCCATGTGAAAGCCAAAATCATCAGCGAAGGCATG
>JAHECM010000307.1 GCA_024641725.1 Limnohabitans sp.
CAGTTTTTGCGGGTGTTGGGTCAGGGCGGGCCAGCCTTCGTGGGTGTAGAGGGCCAGCACGTCGGCCATTTTGCCGACCGTGACGGTGTAAGTGCGCAATTCAAAGATGGCCATGCAGGTGCCTCCAGATGGGGTGAAAAATCAGGCCAAGCGGGCGAAGCGGGCCAAGTGCCGCGCAATTTGCAGCCGGACCTGGGCAGGCGCTGTGCCGCCCAAGGTGTTGCGGGCATTGAGCGAGCCTTGTAAGCTGAGCGGGCCAAACACATCGGCTTCGATGCGGGCATCGAATTTTTGCAGGGTTTCGAGTGGCAGCTCGGACAAGTCAACGCCCAGGCCTTGCGCGGTCTTGACGGCGTGGGCCACCACCTCGTGGGCATCGCGGAAGGGCAGGCCTTTTTTGACCAAGTAATCGGCCAAGTCGGTGGCGGTGGCGTAGCCTTTTTTCACTGCTGCTTCCATCGCTTGCGCGTTGACGGTGATGCCGCCTTCTTTGTGGCCCGTGGCGGGGTTGACTTGACCGCCCACCATTTCACTGAAGATGCGCAGCGTGTCTTTGAGCGTGTCCACCGTGTCGAACAGCGGCTCTTTGTCTTCTTGGTTGTCTTTGTTGTAGGCCAGGGGCTGGCCCTTCATCAGGGTGATCAGGCCCATCAGGTTGCCGACCACGCGGCCGGTTTTGCCGCGTGCCAGCTCGGGCACGTCGGGGTTTTTCTTCTGCGGCATGATGCTCGAGCCCGTGGTGAAGCGGTCAGCGATCTTCACAAAACCAAAGTTCTGGCTCATCCACAAAATCAGCTCTTCCGAGAAACGGCTGATGTGCACCATGCACAGGCTGGCCGCTGCGGTGAATTCGATGGCGAAGTCGCGGTCGCTCACGCCGTCTAAGCTGTTTTGGCAAACCTGTGCATTGCCATGCTCGTCCACCATGCCCAAGGTACGGGCCACGCGCTCGCGGTCCAGCGGGTAGGTGGTGCCAGCCAGCGCGGCGCTGCCCAGCGGCAGGCGGTTGGTGCGGCGGCGCACATCGGCCATGCGCTCGGCATCTCGGCTGAACATTTCCACATAGGCCAGCAAGTGGTGCGCAAAGCTCACGGGCTGGGCCACTTGCAGGTGGGTGAAGCCGGGCAGGATGACTTCCACGTTTTGCGCGGCCACATCGACCAGCGACTTTTGCAGGTCGCCCAGCAGGTCGATGATCAGGTCCATCTCGCTGCGCAGCCACAGGCGCACGTCGGTGGCCACTTGGTCGTTGCGGCTGCGGCCGGTGTGCAGGCGCTTGCCCGCGTCGCCCACCAGCTGGGTCAGGCGTGCCTCGATGTTCAGGTGCACGTCTTCGAGGTCGAGCTTCCACTCAAAAGCGCCCGATTCGATCTCTTGCGTGATCTGCGCCATGCCGCGTTGGATGTCTGCCAAGTCACTGGCGCCGATGATGTTTTGCGCGGCCAGCATTTCTGCGTGGGCCAAGCTGCCGGTAATGTCGGCTTGCCACAGGCGCTTGTCAAAGAACACGCTGGCGGTGTAGCGCTTGACCAACTCGCTCATGGGTTCAGAAAAGAGCGCGGACCACGCTTGGGATTTTTTGTCGAGTTGGTTTGTCATAGCCCCCGATTTTATCGGGCGCGGGCCCTGCACCCACCGGGTTCACATCAGGCTGGCCCCAATGTTGATGGTCAGGGCCAGCACCGTGGTGTTGTAGAAGTAAGCCAGCACGCAGTGCACCAGCCCCGTGCGGCGCATGGCCTTGGAGGTGAAAGACACGTCCGCCGTCTGGCCCGAAGTGCCGATGACGGCGGCAAAGTCCATGAAATCCCAGTAATCCGGAGCGTTTTCGCTCGGGAAAGCCAAGCCCGGGCAATGGACAATGGCGGTTTGGAGGGTTTTATGAAAACCATTGGCCTGATCGGCGGCATGAGCTGGGAATCCACGGTGCCGTATTACCGCCTCATCAACGAAGGGGTCAAACACCGCTTGGGTGGTTTGCATTCGGCGCGTTTGATTTTGTACAGCGTGGACTTTGCCGAGGTCGAGCATTTGCAACGCACGGGCGATTGGGCGGCGGCGGGGCAGTTGTTGGCCCACGCAGCACAAAAATTGCAAGCGGCAGGGGCCCAGGCGCTGGTGCTGTGCACCAACACCATGCACAAGGTGGCCGCTGACATTGAGTCGGCCGTCCACATTCCCCTGTTGCACATTGCCGACCCGACCGCCGCCCGCATCCGCCAAGCAGGCTTGCACACCGTGGGATTGCTGGGCACGCGGTTCACGATGGAGCAGCCTTTTTACAAGGAACGATTGGTGCAGCAACAGGGTTTGCGGGTGTTGGTGCCCTCTGAGCCCGACCGCGCCACCGTGCACCATGTGATTTACGAGGAGCTGTGTCTGGGGCAGGTGCGCGATACCTCGCGCAGCGCATACCAGCGCGTCATGGCCGATTTGGTCTCGCAAGGTGCGCAAGCGGTCATTTTGGGGTGCACCGAAATCGCCCTGTTGGTCGGTCCCGAGGATGCGCCCGTGCCCTTGTTCGACACCACGGCGATCCACGCCTCCAGTGCGGTGGACTGGGCGCTCAGTCCGTGAACTTGCCGCCCCCCTGATACCGATTGATGCTCATTGATGCCCCTTGATGCTCAATGATGCCCATGTGACCTGAGCCCAGGCCTTGGCGCATTAGGATGCGGCGTCTTGAAAGGCTTTTGATGTCCGCCACCTTGTCCGCCCCATTTCAGCGCTTGGCCTGG
>JAHECM010000308.1 GCA_024641725.1 Limnohabitans sp.
CCTCGAAGAGGCGCAGGGCCTGCAGCGCTTGGTCAGAGAGTTTGGCCTCACGCACGAATCGGCGGCGCAGGCCGTGGGCCGTTCGCGCAGCGCCGCCAGCAATTTGCTGCGCCTGCTGAACTTGGCCGACCCGGTGCAAAGCATGCTCATGGCGGGCGACTTGGACATGGGCCATGCCCGCGCCTTGTTGTCGCTGGACAAGGCGGCGCAAATCACCGCCGCCAACCAAGTTGCGGCCAAAAAACTGTCGGTGCGCGAGACCGAGAGCTTGGCCAAAAAGCTGGGCGCCGAGTTCAACTTGGTCACGCAAAAGCCCAAAAAAGAAAAATCACGCGACGTGCGCCGGGTCGAGGAAGAACTGTCGGACCTGCTGATGGCCGAAGTCGAGGTGCGCGTTAAAAAGCGCGTCAAACGCTTGGGCAAGTTCGAAGAAATGGGCGAGCTGTCGATCCAATTTGGCTCGCTCGACGCGCTCAACGGTCTGATCGACAAACTGCGGGGCTGAGCACTTGGCCGTGGCTGCTTTTAGGGCAGACTCGATCTGGCGCTGGACAGCGCGACAACGTGGGTTTTTGCGCCAAGAGATGTTGACCTTCTACCTGTTGTTGGTGGCTGGGAACACGCTGGCAGGCTGTCTGTTGTCACCGACCGAGAGCGTTCGGCAAGCAAATTTGTGGGTCATGGTGTTGGCGCTGGTGTTGCTGGCGGTGGTGCGCGTGCGCAGCCTGTTTGGCTTTGTGGTGCACGCTGTGACTGCGCTCACCGTGGGCTTGGTGGTGTTCACGGCGGCGCAGACTGGGGGCATCAACTCCACGGCGGTGGTTTGGCTCAATGTGCTGGCCGTGCCGGTGCTGCTGCTGCTGGGCCCACGCGCTACCTTGGCCTGGATCGCCATTGAATTGAGCGGCATTTTGCTGCTCTTGTTGGCCACGCGCTGGAGCTGGGTGGCCAGCCACGAGTCGCTGGCCCACGACGCCGCGTTGTGGGCCTTCTTGAACCACCTGATGGCTTTGGGCAATCTGATGGTCGGTGTGCGTTTGTACGAATACCTGCACAAAGTGCAATTGCGCAAGTTGCAAGAAGGCAACGAGTCCCTCAAGCGCACACACCAAGCGCTGTTGCAGGCCCAAGCCCACAAAGACGAATTTGTGGCGGCCGCGGGCCACGAGTTGCGCACTCCCATGAACGCGATCCTCGGCTTCAATGGTGTGCTGCGCCGCGAGTTTGCCGACCAGCCCGAGCAGCGGGAGGTGGTGGAGCACATCCGCCGCTCCACAGAACACCTGCTGCGCGTGGTCAACGACATCTTGGACTTTTCTCAATTGCAGGCGGGCCAATTGCACTTGGCCAAAGCCGACTTTGAGCTGCCCCAATTGCTGGCTGAGCTGTCGCACCGCTGCGCGGACCGAGCGCGTGACAAGGGCTTGCATCTCACGATCCAGGCCGATGCTGAGCTGCCCCAGCGCCTGCACGGCGACCGCCAGCGCTTGCTGCAGGTGCTGAACAATTTGCTGGACAACGCCATCAAATACACGGCGCATGGCCGTGTGCAGGTGCGCGCCATGCGGCATGGGCCATGCTTGCGGTTTGAAGTGCAAGACACTGGCCGTGGCATTGCGCACGATCTCCAGCCCTTGATTTTTCGCCGCTTTGAGCATGCCGACCTGCCAACCAACCGCGCGCATGGCGGCACGGGCCTGGGCTTGGCTTTGTCGGAGGGGTTGGTGGCCTTGTCTGGAGGGCAGATTGGCGTGGACAGCCGCGAGGGGCAGGGGGCCACTTTTTGGTTAGAGCTGCCTTTTGAAGAGGCGCATGCGAACGGGCGTGAGGACGCAGCAGCCGTGCCCGACTTGAAAGACGAAGCCCTCCAGATCCTGGTGGTGGACGACAACGCGGTTAACCTGATGGTGGCGCAGCTGCAGTTGCAAAAATGCTGGCCAAACGCGCGCATCACCACCGCAGACGGTGGGCCCAAAGCCTTGGTGTTGCTGGACACGCAGCGTTTTGACATTGCCTTGATCGACATGGTGATGCCCGACATGGACGGCATGCAGGTGATGCGTCAGATCCAAGCGAAATTTCCCGTCACGGTGGCCCACATGCCCGTGTTGGCCCTGACGGCCAACATGAACCCACAAGACCGGGCGCGTTGCTTGGCCGCAGGCATGGGTGACGTGCTGCACAAGCCCATGGACATCCCCTCGTTGGTGAGCGCCGTTCACACAGCGATTGACCGTGCTAGGCGTTCGTCATGAGCGCGCCGCAAACGCCCGTCAGCCGTCTAGAGCGCCTTTGGCTCGACCTGCCAGCGCCGTTTCGGCAGGACAAGAAGCCGCATGTGTTTGTGTTTGCTGTGGCGCTCATTGTGGTGCTGCTGCTGTTTTCGGTCATTTCTCCGTACCAACATTCGGCGGTGCTGTTTGAGCTGTTCGCGGGCGTGTTGCTGGTGTTGTTGACGCTGGTGTATTTCGGCATGCCGCTCAATGGGGCGGTGCATCTGGGCACCGCCATTGGCATGGCCATGCTGGTGTATGCGGCGGGGTCGGACGGTGGCATCCACTCGCCCCGCATGGCTTGGTTGCTCATCTTGCCCCTGACCCCTTTTTATGCCATCAGCCGCACAGCGGGCGGGCTGTGGATGGGGGCGGTCATTTTGGTTCAAGCCGGCATGGCCATGGCGAGCGCAATGGGCCAATTGCCGCCCTTTGAGCTGGGCACAGAGCACGCCTTG
>JAHECM010000309.1 GCA_024641725.1 Limnohabitans sp.
CCTCGAAGAGGCGCAGGGCCTGCAGCGCTTGGTCAGAGAGTTTGGCCTCACGCACGAATCGGCGGCGCAGGCCGTGGGCCGTTCGCGCAGCGCCGCCAGCAATTTGCTGCGCCTGCTGAACCTGGCCGACCCGGTGCAAAGCATGCTCATGGCGGGCGACTTGGACATGGGCCATGCCCGCGCTTTGCTGTCGCTGGACAAGGCGGCGCAAATCACCGCCGCCAACCAAGTTGCTGCCAAAAAACTGTCGGTGCGCGAGACCGAAAGCCTGGCCAAAAAACTCGGGGCTGAGTTCAACTTGGTCACGCAAAAACCCAAAAAAGAAAAGTCACGCGACATCCGCCGCGTGGAAGAAGAACTGTCGGACCTGCTCATGGCCGAGGTCGAGGTGCGCGTCAAAAAGCGCGTCAAACGCTTGGGCAAGCTCGAGGAAATGGGCGAGCTGTCCATCCAATTTGGCTCGCTCGATGCGCTCAACGGCCTGATCGACAAACTGCGGGGCTGAGCACTTGGCCGTGGCTGCTTTTTGGGCGGACTTGACCTGGCGCTGGAAAGACCGCCAGCGCGGGTTTTTGCGCCAAGAGATGCTGACCTTCTACCTGTTGTTGGTGGGTGGGAACACGCTGGCAGGCTATTTGTTGTCACCGACCGAGAGCGTTCGGCAAGCGAATTTGTGGGTCATGGTGTTGGCCTTGGTGTTGCTGGCGGTGGTGCGCGTGCGCAGCCTGTTTGGCTTTGTGGTGCACGCCGTGACCGCGCTCACCGTGGGCTTGGTGGTGTTCACGGCGGCGCAGACTGGGGGCATCAACTCCACGGCGGTGGTTTGGCTCAATGTGCTGGCCGTGCCGGTGCTGCTGCTGCTGGGGCCGCGCGCCACCTTGGCCTGGATCGCCATTGAATTGAGTTGCGTCTTGCTGCTCTTGTTGGCCACGCGCTGGGGCTGGGTGGCCAGCCACGAGTCGCTGGCCCACGACGCTGCCTTGTGGGCCTTCTTGAACCACCTGATGGCGTTGGGCAATCTGATGGTCGGTGTGCGTTTGTACGAATACCTGCACAAGGTGCAATTGCGCAAGTTGCAAGAAGGCAACGAGGCGCTCAAGCGCACACACCAAGCGCTGTTGCAGGCCCAAGCCCACAAAGACGAATTTGTGGCGGCCGTGGGCCACGAGTTGCGCACACCCATGAACGCGATCCTCGGCTTCAATGGCGTGCTGCGACGCGAGTTTGCCGACCAGCCCGAGCAGCGGGAGGTGGTGGAGCACATCCGCCGCTCCACAGAACACCTGCTGCGCGTGGTCAACGACATCTTGGACTTTTCTCAATTGCAGGCGGGCCAATTGCACTTGGCCAAAGCCGACTTTGAGCTGCCCCAATTGCTGGCTGACCTGTCGCACCGCTACGCGGACCGAGCGCGGGACAAGGGTTTGCAGCTCACGATCCAGGCCGATGCTGCGCTGCCCCAGCGCCTGCACGGCGACCGCCAGCGCTTGCTGCAGGTGCTGAACAATTTGCTGGACAACGCCATCAAGTTCACGGCCCATGGCCGTGTGCAGGTGCGCGCCATGCGGCATGGGCCATGCTTGCGCTTTGAAGTGCAAGACACTGGCCGTGGCATTGCGCACGATCGCCAGCCCTTGATTTTTCGCCGCTTTGAGCATGCCGACCTGCAAACCAACCGCGCGTATGGCGGCACGGGCCTGGGCCTGGCTTTGTCGGAGGGTTTGGTGGCCTTGTCTGGAGGGCGCATTGGCGTGGACAGCCGTGAGGGACAGGGGGCCACTTTTTGGTTGGAGCTGCCTTTTGAAGAGGCGCACGCGAACGCGCGCGCGGACGCAGCAGCCGTGCCCGATTTGAAAGACGAAGCCCTCCATATCCTGGTGGTGGACGACAACGCGGTCAACCTGATGGTGGCGCAGCTGCAGTTGCAAAAATGCTGGCCGAACGCGCGCATCACCACCGCTGACAGTGGGCCCAAAGCCTTGGTGTTGCTGGACACGCAGCGTTTTGACATCGCCTTGATCGACATGGTGATGCCCGACATGGACGGCATGCAGGTGACGCGTCAGATCCGAGCGCAATTTCCCGTCACGGTGGCCCACATGCCCGTGTTGGCCCTGACGGCCAACACCAACCCACAAGACCGGGCGCGTTGCTTGGCCGCAGGCATGAGTGACGTGCTGCACAAGCCCATGGACATCCCCTCGTTGGTGAGCGCCGTTCACACAGCGATTGACCGCGCCAGGAGTTCGACATGAGCGCGCCGCAAACGCCCGTCAGCCGCCTAGAGCGCCTTTGGCCCTACCTGCCAGCGCCTTTTCGGCAGGACAAGAAGCCCTATGTGTTTGTGTTTGCCGTGGCGCTCATTGTGGTGCTGCTGCTGTTTTCGGCCATTTCTCCGTACCAACATTCGGCGGTGCTGTTTGAGCTGTTCGCGGCTGTGTTGCTGGCGTTGTTGACGCTGGTGTATTTCGGCATGCCGCTCAATGGGGCGGTGCATCTGGGCACCGCCATTGGCATGGCCATGCTGGTGTATGCGGCGGGGTCGGCCGGTGGCATCCACTCGCCCCGCATGGCTTGGTTGCTCATCTTGCCCCTGACCCCTTTTTATGTCATCAGCCGCACAGCGGGCGGGCTGTGGATGGGGGCGGTCATTTTGGTTCAAGCCGGCATGGCCATGGCGAGCGCAATGGGCCAATTGCCGCCCTTTGAGCTGGGCACAGAGCACGCCTTG
>JAHECM010000310.1:0-1155 GCA_024641725.1 Limnohabitans sp.
GAATTCACCATGGCCCTGGCTTTCGCGTGTATTTCACACAGCGCGGAATGGAAATCGTGATTCTTCTGGCTGGGGGCGACAAATCCAGTCAAACCCAAGACATTGCAACGGCGCAGGAACTCGTGCGCCAATTGAAGGAGTAAAAACATGAGCACACTCAAGCTCCGCAAATGGGACAGCGCCGAACACCTCAAAACCGAGGAAGACATGGCGCTTTATCTGGAAGCTTGTCTGCAAGAAGCTGGTGACGATGCGGCATTTATTGCCAAGGCGCTGGGCCACATTGCCCGCGCCAAGGGCATGTCGCAACTTTCGCGCGACACGGGCCTTGGCCGAGAAAGCCTTTACAAAGCCCTGTCGGGCGAAGGCAACCCCAGCTTTGCAACAATATTGAAAGTCACATCGGCCTTAGGCATTCGGCTGCACGCTCAAGCGATTCAAGCCGCCTGATCATTGACGCGGCCCCTGCCGCGGTCAGTGTGTTGCAGGGCCTTACTGCAAACCACGCGCCTGCGTCTGAGCAGGTCGGTCCACGCAGGCTTTGAGCCAAGCCGAGACCAGCGGGTACTGCGCCAGCAGTGCCGCTGCCGGGCGCACCCAGCCGGCCACGCTGGCCACGCACACATCGGCCACCGTGAAGCGGTTGGCGGCCAAGTGGGCCTCGCCTTTGGCTTTTTGCGCTTGCAGGTGCGCCTCCAGCACGGCCAAGGGCACTTTGAGGCGAGACTCGGCCTTGTCAGCCAGCTCAGGTTTACGCTGGTCTTCGGGCATGGCCAGACGGTGCATCAGTACCGTGAGGGCGTCGGCCTCCAACTCGGTCACCGTCCAAAAGCTCCAACGCAGCGCTTCGGCTTCTTCTCGCGGGGTAGCAGGGGCGATGGACTGGCCGTCGGCTTGGCCGTGCACGCGGGCAATGTAAAGCGCGCAGGCCATGCTCTCCCACACCGTCACAGTGCCGTCGGGGCGCTCGTCCACCACCGCCGGAATGTGCCCATTCGGGTTGATCGCCAAATACTCAGGGGTGCGGCTGCCACCGCCCTTGTAGGGCGTGGGCACATGCTCAAAAGGCACACCCAGCTCCAGTGCGGTCCAGATGGGGCGCACGGCACGCGAAGCGCCAATGCCATAAATTTTCAAAGTCATGTCGGGTTTCCT
>JAHECM010000310.1:1255-2721 GCA_024641725.1 Limnohabitans sp.
TAGTCGGGCCAGCAGGCACACAGCGCGTGCAAGTCTCGCACCTCCAGGTGTGGGCGGCTGTCGCCATGGCTCCAAGCGGGGCCCTCGCGGTTGAGCCAAGCCACCTGCATGCCTGCGGCCAGCGCGCCCAAGGCGTCGGCATGGGCGTCATCGCCCACATGCAGCACCTCGTGTGGCTGCACACCTGCGGCTTGCGCCGCCGCCTCAAAAATGCGCAGATCGGGCTTGGCCACGCCCAAACTTTTGGCACTGACCGAGGCCGAGAAAAATTCGCCAATGCCCACGCGGTGCACATCGGCATTGCCATTGGACAGCGCCACCACCGGGTAACGCTGACGCCAAAAGGCCAGCGCAGGCAGCGCGTCGTCAAACAAATCGACCCGCTGGCGCTCCGCAAAAAAGACCTCAAAGGCCGCCTCAGCCAAATGTGCCAGGTCACCCGCTTGCAGCATCAGCGCCCGAATCGACTCCAGCCGCAAAAACGACAAGTCGTGCGCCCGGTCGGCGTGGCGGGCGTTGATCTGGGCACGCACGGCTTGTTTGAGTTCGGGCTGAGCCGACAGCGCCGCCGTGGCGGGCGCGTGCTGCGCGAGCCAGTTGGTCAGCTGTGCTTCGGCGCGGTGAATGGTGGGCCAGACGGGCCACAAAGTGTCGTCCAGGTCCAGGGTAATGGCTTTGATGCGGGTGATGTCGAGCATGGTGAGGGAGAATACCCGACATGGCATTCCACAAAGAACCCACCTTCCAACATGGCCAAGCCGCCAAAACGGCGGTCTTGTATTGCAACTTGGGCACCCCCAGCGCGCCCACGGCACCGGCCCTGCGCCGCTACTTGGCCGAGTTTTTGGGCGACCACCGCGTGGTCGAAATCCCCAAGCCCCTTTGGTGGCTGATCCTGCACGGAATCATCTTGCGCGTGCGCCCCAAAAAGTCGGCCGCTAAATACGCCAGCATCTGGACCGCGCAAGGCTCCCCTCTCAAAGCCCACACCGAAGCCCAAGCCCAACTGCTGGGCAGCGCCTTGCAAGGCCGTGGCCACTCGGTGCAGGTGCGCTATGCCATGCGCTACGGCCAGCCATCCATCGCCGAGCAGCTCAGTGCGCTCAAGGCCGAAGGCGTGCAGCGCGTGCTGATCGTGCCGGCCTACCCGCAGTACAGCGGCACCACCACCGCCAGTGTGCTGGACGCCGTCTACAGCTGGGGCCAAAAAACCCGGCTCGTGCCCGAAATGCGCTTTATCAACCGCTACCACGACGACCCGCGCTACATCGCCGCGCTGGCTCAAACCGTGCGCGCGCACTGGGCGGCCCACGGCCAAGCCGAACAGTTGGTGATGAGCTTTCACGGCGTGCCCGAGCGCACCTTGCACCTGGGCGACCCCTACCACTGCGAGTGCCACAAAACAGGCCGCCTGCTGGCCGAGGCGCTGGGCCTGTCCAAAGACCAATACAAACTCACCTTCCAGT
>JAHECM010000192.1:0-3599 GCA_024641725.1 Limnohabitans sp.
GAATTCGGTGCTGTGACCAGCGCCAAAGTCATGATGGAACGTGACACTGGCCGCTCCAAAGGCTTCGGCTTTGTGGAAATGGGCAGCGATGACGAAGCCCAAGCTGCCATCAACGGCATGAACGGTCAGCCTTTGGGCGGCCGCAACGTCGTGGTGAACGAAGCCCGTCCCATGGAAGCACGTCCTCCCCGTACGGGTGGTGGCGGCTTCGGCGGCGGCGGTGGCTTCGGTGGTGGTCGTCGCGAAGGCGGCGGCGGCTACGGTGGTGGCCGTGAAGGCGGTGGCGGCGGCTACGGCGGTGGCCGTGAAGGCGGCGGCGGTGGCGGCTACGGTGCTGGCCGTGGTGGCGAAGGCGGCGGCGGCGGTTTCCGCAGCCCCTACGGCTCCGGCCCACGTGGCGGTAGCGGTGGTGCCGGCGGCGGCGGTCGTCGCGAAGGCGGCGGTGGCGGCTACGGCGGTTACTGATCGGCGTTCAACGACTCGGCTTTGCTGAGTTTTTGATACCCCTCCAAAGCCCTGCACTGCAGGGCTTTGTCGTTTCTGCACCTGTGGTTCTGCTTGTGTGCTTCTGCCTGTGTTCTTGCTTGTTGCCGACCGACGCAGTCGCCGGCCTGTTGGCTCAGACTGCGCGGTTCAGCGGTTCAGGGGTTGAAGCCCTGCACCTCAGTCCGTGTGCCTGTGTTTGCGCGGCTGGCCGCGCAGCAGGCGGTCAAACCACGCGTTCGGCAGCAGCCGCAAGATTTTTGCCACCAGGCCCATTGGCCAGGGAATGACCCGGTAAGACGCGCCCGCTTGGATGCACTGCAGTGCAGACTGGGCAAAAGCCTCGGCGCTCATCAGAAACGGCATGGGATAGCGGTTGCGCGCCGTCAGCGGTGTGGCGATGTAACCAGGCGCGATGGTGATGACCTTGACGCCATGGGGGCGCAGCTCGCCCCGCAGGCTTTCGCAGTAGCTGATGACCGCAGCTTTGCTGGCGCAGTACGCCGCATGCCCAGGCAGGCCACGGATGCCTGCCACGCTGGCGATGCCCACCAGCTTGCCGTGCCCACGCGCCTGCATGGCACGAATGAAGGGGTGAAAGGTGTGCGCGACGCCCAGCGTGTTGGTTTGTAGCACCTGCGCCAAGATGTCCAGGTCTTCGCGTTCGGCCGTGTCCACGCCCAAACTGATGCCCGCGTTGGCAATCACCACGTCCGGCAGCCCCATGTCGGCCAAGCACTGCTGTGCCGCGCTGAGCATGCTGTCGGCATCGCCCACATCGGCGCCGAGCACGCAGGCTTGCCCTTGGGGCAGGTCCATGGACAAACTGTGCAGCCATTGCTGCAGTAGCTCGGTGCGGCGGGACAGCAAGGCCACGCGCCAGCCACGCTGCAAATAGGCCAGCGCCAGCGCTTGACCGATGCCGCTGGAGGCACCGGTGATCAGCACCAAGGGTGAAGAAGATGGCACAGCAGTTGGCGCAGAAGTTGTCATGGTGTGGCTTTGGTGGGGGCCAATGTCCCACGCACCCGTCCGCTGAGTTGGTACTGGCCCGAGGCGGTGTCGAAGTCCATTTGGTTGGCGGTGAACACATCGGCACCCCGCGTGATGTGGACCGGATCAGATGACAGGAGTTTTTCTGCCTTGATCAGGGCCACGATCTTTTCGCCACGCAACTCGATGCGTGGCAAGGTGTCGGTGGCTTCGCGCACAGCGCGTGCGTCGCCCAGCAAAGTCACACGCTCGCCATCGCCAGTGGCAACGCCTTTGTGCCCCGTGGCAAACAAGTGCTGTCCGGACTCGCTGTGTGCTTTGAAAGTGACTTGTTCAATGTGCAATTCGTCGGTGTCTGGGTAATGGCGACCTTCGTCGCCGGCCACTTCGCGCACCTGGCGTCCCTGGGCGTCAAACACCTTCACCACAAAATGCCGCAGGTGGTAGTCGGGGTCTTTGCGAACCGCTTGGGGCGCCGTGTTGCGCCACAACTCGGGCATGCTGCGCACCAGCCACCAACTGCCCAAAGCCAGCACCAACATCACCATCAAGGGCAGATACAAGGTCAAGCGATCCCGCGCCGAACGCAGCCATGGCTGGGTGGTCATGCGGACGGGCCAGTGTTCACGTCCACGCCCACCTGGGTCAGCAAACGTGCGTAATGGCCACCGGCCACCAAGAGCAGATCGCACAAAGCCCGTGCCGCGCCTTCGCCGCCGCGCTCTGCCGTGACGAAGTGCGCCAAGGCTTTGGCTTGTGCGTGGCCGTTGGCGGGCGCGCAGGCAAACGCCACACGCTGCATGACGGGCAGGTCGGGCCAGTCGTCCCCCATGGCGGCGGCTTGAGACCAGTCCAGCCCGAGTTCGTGCAAAAACGCCTCGGCAGCAGGTCGCTTGTCTTCGGTGCCATAGCGGGCGTGGGTGATGCCCAGGGCCTTCATGCGCAGGCGCAAAGGCGCGGAGTCGCGTCCGGTGATGACCACCGGGGTGATGCCCGCTTTTTGCAGCAGCTTGAGGCCCTGGCCGTCGAGCACACTGAAGCGTTTGAGCGTTTCACCCGACTCGGAAAAGTAAAGGCCCCCATCCGTGAGTACCCCATCGACATCGAAAAATACAAGCCGAATGCCCTGGGCTTGGAGCAACAACTCGGGGGCGTAGTTCAGGGCTGGAATCAGGCTTTGCATGTCAGATCACCTTGGCCCGCATCAGGTCGTTGCTGTTGATCGCGCCACACAGATGGCCCGCGTCGTTGACCACCAAAATGCTGGTGATGCGGTGGGCCTCCATCATTTCGGCGGCTTCCACCGCCAACGCGTCCTGGCGAATGGTGCGGGGTTTGGCGTGCATGACGTCGCTGGCACTGAGCGCGCGCAGGTCTTGGCCTTTTTCGATCAAGCGGCGCAGATCGCCGTCTGTAAAGACGCCCAGCACCTGGCCAGCGGCGTCGGCCACCGCCGAAGCGCCCAGGCCTTTGTGGCTCATCTCGCGCATGAGGTCTGAGAAACTCGCGTCGGGCAAGACGCGAGGCACGGCGTCGCCCGAACGCATCACGTCGCTCACGTGGGTGAGCAAGCGACGCCCCAGCGAGCCGCCTGGGTGAGAGCGGGCGAAGTCTTCAGGCTTGAAGCCACGGGCGTCGAGCAGGGCCACGGCCAGCGCGTCGCCCAATGCCAATTGGGCCGTGGTGCTGGCGGTGGGGGCCAGGTTGAGCGGACAAGCTTCTTTGGCCACCGAGCTGTCGATCACCACATCGGCGTGTCGGGCCAGCGCAGAGTTCAAGCCACCGGTCATGGCGATCAGCGGCACGCCTTGGCGTTTGAGCACCGGCAAGATGGCGACCAGTTCGTCGCTTTCGCCGCTGTTGGAGATGCCGAGCACCACGTCCACCAGTTGGATCATGCCCAGGTCGCCATGGCTCGCTTCGCCCGGGTGCACAAACATGGCTGGGGTGCCCGTGGAGGCCAATGTGGCAGCAATCTTGCGCCCGATGTGTCCGCTCTTGCCCATGCCGGTGACCACCACGCGGCCTTGCACATGCAGCATCATGTCCACCGCTTTGACGAAGCGTTCATCCAAACGGCTCTTGAGGTCCAGCAAAGCAGCCGCTTCGATGTCGAGCGTGTC
>JAHECM010000192.1:3699-7546 GCA_024641725.1 Limnohabitans sp.
AAACATTTGGCCGAATTCGGTGTGGTCTTTTTGATGTTCGTGATCGGCTTGGAGTTCAACCTGCCCAAGCTGCGGGCCATGCGCCGCCATGTGTTTGGCCTGGGGCTGCTGCAGGTGGTGTTGACGCTGGTCATCGTCACCGTGGCCTCCTTGTTTTTGGCAACCCTCGCCCCTGCGCTCTGGAAAATGGAGTGGCACACCGCCCTCACTTTGTCGGGTGCCATGGCCATGAGCAGCACCGCCATCGTCATCAAACTCATGTCCGATCGCTTGGAGCTGGAGTCCGAGCATGGCAAGCGCGTGGTCGGTGTCTTGCTGTTCCAAGATCTGGCCGTGGTGCCCCTGTTGGTGCTGATCCCCGCTTTGGGCTCACCGCCCGAGCAGCTGTTTGGCGCCCTGGCACTGGCGGCGCTGAAAGCCACGGTGCTGATCACCTTGCTGCTGACCGGCGGGCAACGGGCCATGCGCTGGTGGCTGACCTTGGTGGCGCGTCGCAAAAGCGAGGAGCTCTTTGTGCTCAACTTGCTGCTGGTCACGCTGGGCCTGGCATGGCTGACCGAATTGGCCGGGCTGAGCCTGGCGCTGGGGGCTTTCATCGCGGGCATGCTGATTTCGGAGACCGAATACAAGCACCAGGTGGAGCTGGACATCCGGCCCTTTCACGACGTGTTGCTGGGGCTGTTTTTCATCACCATCGGCATGATGCTGGACTGGCACATCTTGGTGGGCCGCTGGCCGCTGGTGCTGATCCTCACGGTGCTGCCGGTGCTGTTCAAGTTGGCCCTGGTGACGGCGCTGGCCAAGGTGTACGGGGCCAGCCACGGCGTAGCGCTGCGCACGGGTTTGTACTTGGCGCAAGCGGGTGAATTCGGTTTTGTGCTGTTGACCTTGGGCGCACAGCACCAGTTGATTCCGGCCAATTTGCTCAACCCAGTGCTGGCCAGCATGGTGTTGTCGATGCTGGCCACGCCCTTCATCGTCATGCACAGCAACGCCTTGGTGATGAAACTGGTGGCCAGCGAATGGCTGCAGCAGTCCTTGCAGATGACCAGCATCGCACGCAAGTCGATCAACACCAGCAAGCATGTGATCATCTGCGGTTATGGGCGCTGCGGCCAAAACCTGGCGCGCATGCTGGACAAAGAGCACATCCCCTACATGGCGCTCGACCTGGACCCCGATCGGGTGCGCCAAGCCGCAGCCGCTGGCGACTCGGTGGTGTTTGGCGACGCGGTGCGCCTGCAGTCGCTCATGGCGGCGGGCCTGGCCCGGGCCAGTGCGGTGGTGGTGACCTACCTGGACGTGGCCGCGGCCATGAAGGTGCTGGACCACACCCAAAGCCACGCACCGCAGGTGCCGGTGATCGTGCGCACCCAAGACGATCTGGACCTCGAAAAACTGCAGCAGGCCGGGGCCACCGAAGTGGTGCCTGAGGCGCTGGAAGGCTCGCTCATGCTGGCCAGCCACGCGCTGGCGCTGGTGGGTGTGCCCATGCGACGGGTGATCCGCATCGTGCAGGACCAGCGCGATGCCCGCTACAACCTGCTCAAGGGTTATTTCCATGGGGCAGACGACGACACGCTCGAAGAAATCGACCACGAACGGCTGACCACCGTCAGCCTGCCCTTGGCCTCGCCCTGGCTGGGCAAGCGCGTGGCCGATTTGGCCTTGCACGCGATGGGCGTTCAGGTCGTCAACCTGCGCCGCAGCAGTGGCCGCGTCGAGGCGGTGCATGACGACACCGAGCTGCAGATGAACGACGTTCTGGTGCTGTCAGGCACGTCCCGGACACTGGCCGTGGCTGAAGAAAAATTGTTAAGAGGCTGAGTGCATGCACGATTTGACTGTGAACGATGTCCTGAAAAGCCACATGCGCACCGTGCCCGATTGGCCTGCGCCGGGCGTGCAGTTTCGGGACATCACGCCGCTGCTGCAAGACCCGCGCGTGTTCCGCGTGTTGATCGACGCGTTCGTGCACCGCTACATGGACCCCGCACTGCGCCCCGACGTGGTGGCGGGCCTGGATGCGCGGGGTTTCATCATCGGCTCCGTGCTGGCCTATGAGTTGGGCCTGGGCTTTGTGCCGATCCGCAAAAAAGGCAAACTGCCCTTCACCACCGTCGAAGAAACCTACGAACTTGAATACGGCAGCGCCACCGTGGAGCTGCACACCGACGCGGTCCAACCCGGTCAAAGGGTGCTCCTGATCGACGACCTGATCGCCACCGGCGGCACCATGATGGCGGGCAAAAAACTGCTCGAAAAACTGGGTGCCACCGTCGTGGAAGGTGCGGCCATCGTGGACTTGCCCGAGCTGGGCGGCTCACACAAACTGCGGCAAGCCGGACTCCAGTTGTTCACCTTGCTGGCCTACGAGGGGCACTGAAACTCCCCCCGAGCCCATCCAGCGTCAAACCGTCGTTTTGGCTTTGACCTTGCGCGCGATCTCGATGCCCAGCAACACCATGCCCACGGCAGCGGCCGTATAGGCCCACACAAGGCCGCCATGGTCCACCGTCTGCGCCACCAGCAGCACGCCGGTGGATTGGCCAAAAAAGAGCAAGCACGCAAACAAGGTGACTGCGCTGCCGCGCGCATCGGGGGCCATTTGGGTGGCTTGGGTTTGCAAGGTGTTGTGCAGCATGTAAAAGCCCAATCCCGCACACACACAGCCCAAAGCAGCCAGCGCGGTGGCCGGACTCCAAGCGATCAACAACAAGCCCGCCGCCACCAAGGCGCTGCCCAGCCGCGCCAGCCCCCGCTCGCCCAACCAGGCCAGCCAGCGGCGCGCCATCTGGCTGTAAATCAAGCCCCCGATGCCATACAGCGCCATCAAACCGCCCGCCATCGAGGCACTCAAGTGAAACTGCTGCGCCAGCAAACTGGGCACAAACGCCAACGCGCCAAAAGCCAGAGCCCCTTCGATGGCCGTGACGCCCAGCACCCAACGCACGCGCGGCAAGCGCAGCAAGGCCAAACCGCTGAGCGCCTGCTGCCAATAAGAGCCCTGCACCGCCACCGGTGTGGCGCGGCGCTGCTCGCCCAAGCGAAACCAGAGCAAAGCGCTGGCCGTGGCGAACATGCACGACAGCGCCACGAACGCGGCGCGCCACCCCAGCACCTCAGCAGCCCAGCCGCCAAACCACTGCCCGGCCATCATGCCGGTCACGGTGGCACTCATCAGCTGTGCCAGGGTTTCTTGGCGCTTGTCGTAGCTGACTTGGTCACCCAACCAAGCCATCGACAGCGGGATGATGCCGGCAGCGCTGGCCCCCATCAAGGCCCGCGACAGCACCAGCCAATCGAAGTCGGAGGCCAGCGCGGTCAGGGCACTGAACACCGCGCAGGCCAATGCAGCGCCGTTGATGACCCGCAGCTTGCCCACGCGGTCGCCCAAAGGGCCGTAAAACAACTGCAAGGTGCCGTAGGCCACAGCGAAGGCCGAGATCACATGCGAAGCCTCGCCCACGCCCACATGAAACTCGGAGGCCAGCACCCCAAGCATGGGGTCGCACACGCGCATGGCGGCCATGCTGCTGAACGCAGCCAAACCGATCAACCACAGGCCAGCGGGGCGAGAAGACATGGGCAAGAACTCCGTGCAAAGCAGGCAGTCTAGCGGGCTGCGCCCAGCTGTCGCGCACAAAGCTGACAGCGTGCAGCCTGGCCTTTAAGCTCAAGCCTGAATCCGGATGGAGCCACACATGCGCACACAGCCTGCCAACCCCCACGCCCTGGTCGCCCTCAGCGACGAGCGCCAGCCCTACGCCAAACCCCAACCCTGGGGCATGTCGCCCGACATGGTCGTGCCCGATGTCCTGAGCGACGACGAGCGCCTGTGGGCCCC
>JAHECM010000192.1:7646-13628 GCA_024641725.1 Limnohabitans sp.
ACCCAAGCGCCCAGTTGGGCCAGGTAGTTTTCCATGCTGACGATGACCGCCGCACCGATCAAGGGGCCAAACAGCGTGCCCATGCCGCCCACCAGCGTCATCAGCACCACCTCGCCCGACATGGACCAATGCACATCGGTCAGCGAGGCCAGCTGAAACACCAGCGCCTTGGTGCCACCCGCCGTTCCGGCCAGCGCACCGGAGATCACAAAGGCCAGCAGCTTGAAGGTGTCTGTGTCATAGCCCAGCGATGTGGCGCGGTCAGGGTGCTCGCGGATGGCTTTGAGGATTTGGCCAAACGGCGAGTGGATGACACGCCAAATCAGCAAAAAGCCCAGCAAGAAGATGGTCAACACAAAAATGTACATGTTGAAGTTGTCTTCGAGGTTGACCCAGCCAAACAGCTTGCCGCGCGGCACCGCTTGGATGCCGTCTTCGCCCCCCGTAAAGGGCGCTTGCAAACAGAAAAAGAACACCATCTGCGCCAACGCCAGCGTGATCATGGCGAAGTAAATGCCCTGGCGCTTGATCGCCAGCAAGCCCACCACCAAGGCCAGTACCGCAGAAGCCACAGTGCCCAGCAGCACACACAGCTCCGGGTTCAGGCCCCACACCTTGGCCGAATGCGCCGCCACGTAACCGGCCAAGCCCATGAACATGGCGTGGCCAAACGACAGCAAGCCACCAAAGCCCAGCAGCAAATTGAAGGCGCTGGCAAACAAGGCAAAGCACATCACCTTCATCAGAAACACGGGGTAGACCCACATCGGGGCCACCGCCAAGATGGCCGCCATCAGCCCAAACGCGACCCACAGGTGCTTTTGGGACTTGGCCGAAACAGAGTCAGAAATCGCTTGGGTCATGGCTTTACTTCTGTGTGCCGAACAGACCGGCAGGCTTGATGAGCAGGACGATGGTCATGATCACGAAAATGACCACATTGGAGGCTTCAGGGTAGAACACCTTGGTCAGGCCTTCGATCAAGCCCAAGCCAAAGCCCGTGACGATGGCCCCCAAGATGGAGCCCATGCCGCCAATCACCACCACAGCAAACACCACAATGATCAGGTCAGCCCCCATGGTCGGGTTGACTTGGTAAATGGGTGCGGCCATC
The DNA here is from genome assembly GCA_024641725.1 of Limnohabitans sp. GTDB lineage: Bacteria > Pseudomonadota > Gammaproteobacteria > Burkholderiales > Burkholderiaceae_C > Limnohabitans_A. The sequence goes on from JAHECM010000192.1 coordinate 8,761, forward strand.
ACGCCAGCCAAAGCGGCCAGGCCCACGCCAAAGCCGTAGGTCAGCGTGATCATGCGCGGCACGTTGATGCCAAACGCCTGCACCAGACTCGGGTTTTCGGTGGCGGCACGCAAGTAGCCGCCCAGTTTGGTGCGCTCGATCACGTACCAGGTGGACATGCACACCACCAGCGACACCAAAATCACCCAAGCGCGGTACTTGGGCAAAAACATGAAGCCGGTGTTGAACGCGCCCTGGAAGACTTCAGGCACAGGGTAGGGCATGCCCGAGGAGCCGAACTCGTTGCGGAACAAGCCCTGAATGATCAGCGCCAGACCAAAGGTGAGCAGCAGACCGTACAGGTGGTCCAGTTTGTAGAGCTGTTTGAGCATGGTGCGCTCGATCAGCACACCCGATGCCCCCACCACCACAGGCGTGACCAGCAAAGCCAGCCAGTAGTTCATGCCCAGCTTGTTCAGGCCAAGATAGGCCACGAACGCGCCCAGCATGTACTGGGCACCGTGCGAGAAGTTGATGATGTTCAGCAAGCCGAAAATCACGGCCAGGCCCAAGGAGAGCAGCGCATAAAAGGACCCGTTGATGAGTCCGATCAGCAACTGCCCGAACAGCGCTTGAGAGGGAATGCCAAAGATTTCCATGGTGATGTTTCGGCTTGCTTGAACAGGTCTGAGTTACTTCTTCGCCACCAGTGGGCAGTCGCCGTCGGTCATGGGGCGGAAAGCTTCGGTGGCAGGGATCGTGGCGGCCACTTTGTAGTAGTCATAAGGGCCTTTGGATTCCGAAGGCTTCTTGACTTCAAACAGGTAAGCGGGGTGGATCTTGCGGCCGTCGGCGCGCACCGTGCCCTTGCCAAACAAGATGTCGTCAGCGGGCAGCTCCTTCATCTTGGCCACCACTCTGGTGCCGTCATCGGTCTTGGCCGCGTCCACCGCCTTGAGGTAATGGATCACGCCAGAGTAAACGCCGGCGTGGTCAGCCGATGGGTACTTGCCGCCGTTGGCTGCCGCAAAGCGCTTGGACCAAGCACGGGTGTTGTCGTTCAGGTCCCAGTAAAAGGTTTCGGTCAACAACAAGCCTTGTGCTTTGTCCAGACCCAGCGCGTGCACGTCGGGCAAGAAGACCAGCATGCCGGCCAGGTTCTGACCGCCTTTGACAATGCCGAACTCGGCCGCTTGCTTGATCGAGTTGATGGTGTCGCCACCGGCGTTGGCCAGGCCAATGATCTTGGCTTTGGACGCTTGGGCTTGCAGCAAGAAGGAAGAGAAGTCTTGGGTCGGGAAGGGGGTGCGGACTTTGCCCACCACTTTGCCGCCGTTTTTGGTCACCACGGCTTCGGTGTCGCGCTCCAGAGCGTGGCCGAAAGCGTAGTCAGCGGTCAGGAAGAACCAGGTGCTGCCACCGTTTTTGACAATCGCTTTGCCGGTGCCGTTGGCCAGCATCCAAGTGTCGTACAACCAGTGCACGGTGTTGGCGTTGCAGGCCTTGCCCGACAGGTCGGCGGTGGCCGAGCCGGTGTTGACGTGGGCCTTGCCCTTGTCTTTGGTGATTTGCGCAATGGCCAAGCCCACAGACGAGGTGGGCACGTCGGTGATCATGTCCACTTTGTCGGTGTCGTACCACTGGCGGGCAATGCTGGAGCCGATGTCAGGCTTGTTTTGGTGGTCGGCGCTGACGATCTCCACTTTCAGCTGGCTTTTGCTCGCCTTGATGTAGTCCTCGACCGCCATCTTGGCCGCCACCACGGAGCCGGGGCCCCCGATGTCGGCGTAGGGGCCGGACATGTCGTTCAGCACGCCAATTTTGACGATGCCGTCCGAGACCTGGGCTTGCGCCGTGCCGGCCAATGCACATGCGGCTAAAGCGGCCACGGTGATGAGTTTGCGTTTCATGGGGTGTCTCCTGTGGGGGTGGTCAAAGAAAAAAAATCAAACGCCGAGGTACTCGTGCAGCATCGGCATCTTGGCTTTGAGCTCGCTGGCAGCAAAGCCTTCGATGATGCGGCCGTGCTCCATGACGTAGAAGCGGTCAGCCAGCGGTGCGGCAAAACGGAAGTTCTGCTCCACCATGATGATGGTGAAGCCCTTGGCCTTGAGCGACAAAATCATGCGGGCCAGCGCCTGCACGATCACGGGGGCCAGGCCTTCTGAAATTTCGTCCAACAGCAAAAACTTGGCCCCGGTGCGCAAGATGCGGCCCACGGCCAGCATTTGCTGCTCGCCGCCCGACAAACGCGTGCCCGGGCTGTTTTTGCGCTCCAGCAGGTTGGGGAACATCTCGTAGATTTCGTCGATGGGCATGCCGCCCTCGGCGATCACCGGGGGCAGCAAGAGGTTTTCTTCGCAGGACAACGAGGCAAAAATACCGCGCTCTTCAGGGCAGTAGCCGATGCCCAACTTGGCGATTTGGTGCGGCGCCATGTCGATGGATTCGCGCCCATTGATCATGATCGAGCCGGTGCGCTTGCCCACCAAGCCCACAATGGACTTGACCGTGGTGGTGCGACCCGCACCGTTGCGCCCGAGCAGCGTGACCACTTCGCCTTGGTGCACCGTCAGATCGACGCCATGCAGGATGTGCGACTCACCGTACCAAGCGTGCAAGTTGCTGATGCGCAGAAATTCGGTCGGCTCAGCCATGGGCGCCCTCCAGCTCGTTGTCGGCGGTGCCCATGTAGGCCTCCAGCACTTGGGGGTTTTGTGAGACCACGGCGTAAGGCCCTTCGGCAATGACTTGTCCGCGTTGCAGCACGCTGATGGTGTCGGCAATGCTGGACACCACGTTCATGTTGTGTTCCACCATCAAGATGGTGCGGTTGGCCCCGACTTTTTTGATGAGCTGCGTCACGCGGTCCACGTCTTCGTGGCCCATGCCCTGGGTGGGTTCGTCCAGCAGCATCAGCTCGGGGTTCATGGCCAGCGTGGTGGCGATCTCCAGGGCGCGTTTGCGGCCATAGGGCAGCTCCACCGCCGTCAAATCGGCCATACCGCCCAGATCGACTTCGTCCAGCAAGGCCATGGCGCGGTCATTGAGTTGGTCCAAGATGCGCTCAGAGCGCCAAAAGTGCATGGACGTTCCGGTGTTGCGCTGCAGGGCAATGCGCACGTTCTCCAGCACCGTGAGGTTGGGGAAGGTGGCCGAAATCTGGAACGAGCGCACCAGGCCTTGACGCGCCACCTGCGCGGGCTTTTCGGCGGTGATGTCCTTGCCGTTGAACAGGATCTGACCGCGTGTCGGGATCAAAAACTTAGTCAGCAGGTTGAAGACCGTGGTCTTGCCCGCACCGTTAGGGCCGATCAAGGCATGGATTTGCCCGCGCTGGACACCCAGGTTGACGCCGTTGACAGCGACAAAGCCCTTGAACTCTTTGACAAGTTCTCGGGTTTCGAGAATGAAATCTTTGGACATGGCTGGTGGACAAGGTTCCGGTTAGCAGCAAAGCCCCAAGACTGCGGCGATGCTTTGCCTATTCTGGGTTCTGCGCCTGCCGCTCGCTGTAGTGGTTATCCCGAGGGTTTGCGCAGCTTTGTCCCTTAAGTGTCTGCCCACCCAAAGTCCTTCAATGCGCCGTTGAAAAAATCTCAACTCAAAACCATGCCGCCATCCAGGTGAATGGACTGACCGGTCATGCCCCGCGATTCGCTGGAACCCAAATACACCGCCAATGCGGCGATTTCGTCGGGATGGAGCACCCGCCCCAGGGGCACCCGGGCCAAGGCGGCTTTGACCATGTCTTCGCCGCTCATGCCCGAGCTTTGCGCCACTTGGGCCTTGAGCTCTTCGACCATGTCGGTCTGCACAAATCCTGGGCAAATCGCGTTGACGGTCACGCTGAACGGACTGGCTTCGAGCGCCACACAGCGCGTCAGGCCCACCACCGCATGTTTGCTCACGTTGTAGGCCGATTGGTTGCGCGAGCCCCATTTGCCTGCGGTGGATGCGATGTTGATGATGCGCCCATGCCGACGCGCCTGCATGCCCGGCAGGCAAGCTTGCATGAAATGCAGCACCCCAAACAGGTTCACGTCCAGCATGTCCTGAAAGTCTTGGGGGGCGTAGTCGAGAAAGGGCTTGGCCCGATAGACCCCGGCGTTGTTGACCAGTACATCCACCTGACCAAAACGCTGCAGGGTCTGCTCCACCGCGGCAAAACAGGCGTCGCGTTCGGTCACGTTCAAGCCCAGCGTCATGATGCGCTCAGGGGGCAGGCCCAAGCTGTCTTTGACTTCCTGCAGCCGGGCCACATCGGTGGCGATCAAGCACAGGCTGGCGCCTTCTGCAGCATAGGCCTGTGCGATGGCACGACCAATCCCCCGACTGGCCCCGGTGACGATGGCGACTTGGTTTTCAAGACGGTGGTTCATGCGAAATCCTTGGCAATCGATTCAAATCAAAGCCGCACTTTGGCGCGGGCCGCCCGGGGCGTCTGGGCCTTCGGTGCTTTTGGCCGTCGCTTTACGCAGCACTTGCAGGTAGCCTTGGGCCAACTCCATGTGGGGGCCCAGACCTTGCGCGATCAGCATGCGGTGTGCGGCAGGCAACTTCCAGCAGGGGGTGAACACAAACAGGTGGTGTTCCAAGTGGTAATTGACCCAGTAGGGGGCCAGCACCGCGCGCATGCCCCAATGGGTGAGTGTGGTGCGGGTGTTGCGCAAGCGGTCGTCGTTGTCGCCCACCACCGCGTGCTCAGCGATGTTGCGGATGCGGCTGATGACTTGGTACCAAGTCAGCAAAGGCAGCAACCACAGCACCCAGTAAGCCCACCACACGCCAGCTGCGGTGGTGATGCCCAAGATCAGCAGGTTGCTCAACAAGAAGTACTTTTCTGCATGAAAGAGATGGGCCCAGCGCTGCCAGCGGCTCGGGTCGGT
>JAHECM010000197.1 GCA_024641725.1 Limnohabitans sp.
CCCAAACGCATGAACCTCAACCCTGTTCGCGAAGACGCGCTGCGCACGCCCGACGCGGCCTTTGCCCACTTGCCCGATTACCCTTGGGCCCCGCGTTACGTGAACGACCTGCCCAGCGCCCCGGGCTTGCGCATGCACTACCTGGACGAAGGCCCGCCAGACGCGCCGCAAACCTGGCTGTGCCTGCATGGCAACCCGGCATGGAGCTACCTGTACCGCAAGATGATCCCGGTCTGGCTGGCGGCGGGGCACCGGGTGGTGGCCCCAGATTTGTTCGGTTTTGGCAAGAGCGACAAGCCCAAAAAGGACAGTTTTCACACCTTTGGGCAGCACCGCCAAAGCCTGCTGGACTTGGTGGCGCGGCTGGATCTGCAACAGGTCAACCTGGTCGTGCAGGACTGGGGCGGCATTTTGGGGCTGACCTTGCCCATGGCCGCGCCCGAGCGTTACCGCGCTGTGCTGGTCATGAACACCACGCTGGCCACTGGCGATGAGCCCCTGAGTGCCGGTTTTGTGGCTTGGCGCGACTGGTGCCAAAGCCAGCCGCTGTTTGACGTGGGCAAGCTGTTTTTGCGCGGCAACCGCAGCATGACGCCTGACGAGACGGCCGCCTACAACGCACCGTTCCCGGACAAAGGCTTTCGCGCCGCGCTCAGAGTTTTTCCGCCCATGGTGCCGGAGTTCGCCGACTCGGACGGGGCGGCCGTCTCGCGTCAGGCCCGTGACTTTTGGCAGCGCGACTGGCAAGGCCAGAGCTTCATGGCCATTGGCCAGCAAGACCCGGTGCTGGGCGAGTCGGTGATGCGCCGCTTGCAAAGCCAGATTCGTGCTTGTCCTGAGCCGATGGTTTTGCCCAACGCGGGCCATTTCGTGCAAGAGCAGGGTCGAGCAATTGCCGAAGCGGCTGTGCGACACTTCAGCCCCTGAAAACAGAGCAGTCCCCATGGCCCACATTTACATTTTTTCTCCTTCCAGCGCGGTGCGCGACAAAGCGGCTTTTCGCCGGGGCGTCAAACGCCTGCAGGCGCAGGGCCACGAGGTGGAGGTGGACGAAGCTGCACTGGCCAGCCACATGCGTTTTGCGGGTGACGACGCCACCCGTGTGGCTGCGGTGGGGCGTGCTGCGGCCAGTGGCGCGAACATCGCGCTGATCTCGCGCGGCGGCTACGGCCTCACACGCATCTTGCCGGCCTTGCCCTACAAACAGCTGGCCAATGCCATTGACGGCGGAATGCAGTTCGTGGGCCTGAGCGACTTCACGGCTTTCAACCAAGCGGTGTTGGCCAAAACCGGGCGCATCAGTTGGCAAGGCCCGGCGCTGGGCGAGGACTTTGGCCCAGCGGACGAGCCTGACGACATCCTGCAAGCTTGCTTTGACGACTTGGTTCTGGAGCAGGGGGAGGGCACTGGCTGGCAGCTGCCCAAAGCCGAAGCGGATCGCTCGGTCAAAGTCAAAGACGCTGTGCTGTGGGGCGGCAATTTGACGGTGCTGACCTCGCTTTTGGGCACGCCCTATTTTCCGCAGGTCAAAGGCGGCGTGCTGTTCCTTGAAGACATTGGCGAGCACCCTTACCGTGTGGAGCGCATGCTGACCCAGTTGTTGCATGCGGGCGTGCTGGCCCAGCAAAAAGCCATCTTGATCGGGCAATTCACGAACTTCAAGCTTGTGCCTGCTCATGACAAAGGCTTCAAGCTGGCCACGGTGGTCGAGTGGCTGCGCGGCCAGATCAAGGCCCCGGTGCTCACCGGCCTGCCCTTTGGCCATGTGCCCACCAAAGTGCTGCTGCCCGTGGGGGCCAAGGTGGACCTTGTCACCGAAGGGCGTGACGCGCTCATGGTTTGGGGCCACATTTGAACCTCTGACGTCTGCCCGCTTGCGGCGTGCAGCGACCGATGGTGCAGTGCCTCGTCCGTCGCTAGGGTCATGGCGGGTGAAGTATGGCAATCCAAGTTTTGAGGAAATAAACATGGCTATGTGGTTTTGGCGTGCCCTGGTGGCGCTGGTGTTGGTGGCTTTGTTTGCGGGCGGGTTTGTCATGGTCAACGCCGTGCGCAGCTTGCCGCAGCTGGACGGACCGTTGCGCTTAGCGGGCTTGTCGGCCCCGGTGCAGGTGCAGCGTGACGCCGCCGATGTGACGCACATCAAGGCCGCCAGTGCCACCGACGCCTGGCGCACCCTGGGCTTTGTGCACGCGCAAGAGCGCGGCTGGCAGCTGGAGTTCAACCGACGCCTCATGCGCGGCGAGCTGTCCGAAATTTTGGGCCCAGCCACCTTGAACACCGACAAACTCATGCGCACCCTGGGGGTCATCGACATGGCGGGGCGTCAGCTCAAGGGCTTGTCGCCTGCCGCGCAGGCCGCCCTGACCGCTTACAGCGAGGGCATTCAAGCCGCGTGGCAAAGCGGCGCGGTCAAGCCCACGCCCGAATTCAAACTCTTGGGCACTGCGCCCGGCGGCCGCCAAGGCGCGGCTTGGACGCCGGTGGACAGCATGGGCTGGGCACTGATGATGGCGCTCGACTTGGGCGGCAATTGGGGGCAAGAGTTCGCCCGCCTGTCGTCGGCCAAAGTGCTGAACCACGATCAACTGTGGCAACTGCTGCCGCCTTACCCGGGTGAAAAGCCCGCCACGGCGGTCGACTTGCCCAAGCTGTATCGGTCATTGGGCGTGTATGCCGACGCCGCGGCAACG
>JAHECM010000214.1 GCA_024641725.1 Limnohabitans sp.
AGCTGTTGACCATGCGGTCGGCTTCCATCTTCAGCGCCCAGTCCAGGTTGTCGTCGCTGGCGGCGAAGGTTTCGTAGTAGTTGGTGCGGTCGTAGAAGGTCGAGCCGTTCATGCGCATGCCCCGGCGCGCAAATTCTTGCACGATGGTTTTGCCCGGCAAGCTGGGCGTGCCCTTGAACAACAAATGCTCCAGCAGGTGCGCCATCCCGGTTTCGCCATAGTTCTCGTGGCGGCTGCCCACTTTGTAGGTCACGTTCACGGTGGTGGTGGGCTTGGAGTCGTCCGGGGCCAGCAACACGCGCAGGCCATTGGGCAGACTGTATTCGGTGATGCCCTCCACCGCCGTGACTTTGGTGAGCTTGGTGGCCTGGGTGGCCGCCCCCTTGGCGGGCAAGCCCGCCGAAGTGCCCGCGGCGCTGGCGTCCCCCCGCGATTGCGCCGCCTGGGCCTGCACCACCAGCAGCCCCGCCATCACCCACACATGCAATTTCATTTGACCGTCCTTGTTCACTGGCCGGGATTTTTAACACAGCGCCCGATTTGCCCAAGAAGGCCTGAACAAGGCAAGGAAATCGCTTGCACAAAAGCGGGCTGCGCCCTGGCTGAGCTCAGGACTTGGGGGTGCCCAAGCGCGACTCGGTGCCGGCCACCAAGCGGTTGACGTTTTCGCGGTGCCGCCAAACCAGCAGCACGGCCATGACGACCAGGCACAGCACTTGGGCTGCCGACGCCTGCCAAGCGACGCCGCTGCCAAACACTAAATAGATAGGGGCAAAAATTGCGGCCACCATCGAGGCCAGCGACACGTAGCGGCTGAAATACACCACAATGGCAAAGGTCAGCAAAGTGGCCAGCGCCAGTCCGGGGTTGGCCCCCACCAACACGCCCACCGCTGTGGCCACGCCCTTGCCGCCGACAAAGCCAAAAAACACCGGGTACAGGTGTCCCAAAAACGCGGCCAAGCCAGCGAGTGCCACCACATCGCCCCCCAGGCCGTGTGCTGGGCCGTAGGCTTGCACACAGGCCATCGGCACCCAGCCCTTGAGGGCGTCGAACAGCAGGGTCAAGATGGCCGCTTTTTTGTTGCCCGAACGCAGCACATTGGTGGCCCCCGGGTTTTTGCTGCCATAGGTGCGGGGGTCGCTCATGCCCATCAGCCGGCTGACGATGACGGCGAAGCTGAGCGAGCCCACCAGGTAACTGGCGAGCACCGCGCCTGCGGGCAAAAGCAAATCCATGGTTGTTCCTTTTTTTTATTTCAGCGCGTCATTCTGCCAGCGCGCATTGGACCGCCCGGGCATCTAAAAGCTGCAAACACACCTGCGGATCGATGCCCAGCAAATAACCCCGCCGCCCGCCGTTGATGCAGATGCGTGGCAAGTCGAGGATGCTTTCTTCAATGAACACCGGCATCTCGCGGCGCGTGGCAAAGGGCGAGGTGCCGCCCACCAGATACCCGCTGTGGCGGTTGGCCACTTCAGGGGTGCAGGGCTCAACAGACTTGAGGCCCACTTGCCGGGCCAGATTTTTGGTGGACACCTTGCGGTTGCCGTGCATCAAGACCAGCAAAGGTTTGGCATCCTGGTCTTGCATGACCAAGGTCTTGACCACGGTGAACGGGTCCAAACCCAGCACTTGGGCGCTGTGCTGTGCGCCGCCGTGCTCCAGGTACTCGTAGGGGTGCTCTGTGAAGGCCACCCCGCGATGGCGCAAGAGCGCCGTGGCCGGGGTTTCGCTGACTTTGTCTTTCTTGGCCATGCGCGCAGGTCAGAGTGCCGGGTCGCGCAGTTCCCAGCGGATAGCATCGATTTGCTGCAGCAACTCGGGGCTGAGGCTCACGTACCAGGCTTTGAGGTTGTCGTCCAGCTGCGCCACCGAGGTCACGCCAATGATGGTGCTGGCCACGCTCCAGCGGTGGTAGCAAAACGCCAGCGCCATTTCGGTGGGCGTCAGGCCGTTGTCTCGCGCCAGTTGGTTGTAGCGGCGGGCGGCCAGCAAGGCTTCGTCTCGGCCCCAGCGCTGTTTGCGCACCGACTCGTAATTGGCGATGCGGGCATCGGGGGTGTTCTCGCCCACAAAGCCAGTTTGGTCATACTTGCCGGTCAAGGCCCCAAAGGCCAGGGGCGAGTAGGCCAACATGGACACATTCAGGCGGTGGCAGGTTTCGTCCAGTCCGTTGTCGTAAAAACGGCTGGTCAGTGCGTAGGGGTTTTGCACCGTGGCCACGCGGGGCAGACCGTGCTGCTCGGCCAGGCGCACGAACTCGTGCACGCCGTAGGGCGTTTCATTGGACAGGCCGATGTAACGCACTTTGCCCGCCTGCACCAGCTTGGACAAGGCTTGGAGTTGTTCGTGGATGGACGTGACCGATTTGTCTTTGGAGGGGTCGAAATAGCTCATGCCAAACACGGGCACATGGCGCTCGGGCCAATGGATTTGGTACAGGTCAATCACATCGGTTTGCAGGCGGCGCAGGCTGGCGTCGCAGGAGTTCAAGATGTCCTGAGCGGTCATGCCCGAGCCTTCACGGATCCAGGGCATGGCGCGCGAGGGGCCGGCCACTTTGGTGGCCAGCACCAGCTGGTTGCGGGCACCGGGGTTTTGCGCAAACCAGCGGCCAATGATGGTTTCGGTCGCACCGCAGGTCTCGGCCTTGGCGGGCAC
>JAHECM010000217.1 GCA_024641725.1 Limnohabitans sp.
CCCTTGCCTCGGATGGTGATCTTGAACTCGTTGCTGGACGCCATCACGGGGCCTGCGCTCACGGCAAAAGTGCCCACGGGGGCGCCTGGCCAGTTGTGCATGCCAAACACGGCCTGCATCGGGAACTTGTCAAACAGCCCGTCTTTGATCATCTCGCGCGCGCCGCCGCCGCCTTCTTCGGCGGGTTGGAAGATCAAATACACCGTGCCGTCAAAGTCGCGGTGCTTGGCAAAGTGTTTGGCCGCAGCCAGCAGCATGGCGGTGTGGCCGTCGTGCCCGCAGGCGTGCATCTTGCCTTGGTGTTTGCTGGCATGGGCGAAGGTGTTGAACTCTTGCATGGGCAGCGCGTCGATGTCGGCGCGCAGACCAATGCCACGCCCGCAAGCGCCGCCGTCGCGACCGTGCACGATGCCCACCACGCCCGTGGTGCCCATGCCCCGGTGGATGGGGATGCCCCAGTCCGTCAGCTGCTGGGCGACCACATCGGCGGTGCGCACTTCTTGAAAGCACAGCTCGGGGTGGGCGTGGATGTCTTTGCGAATGGCCGCGATGCTGGCCGCGTCGGTGAGGATGGAGTCGATGAGTTTCATGGGAATCAGTCTAGCCTTTGCCGCACATTCTTGCCATCACCCTGTTGAACCTGTGGGACATCGGGCATCAGGGTTCTTACCAGTGCGGCGGTATGCACAATGCTTGGCATGACAAAACGCCTTGATTTCCTGGGCTACGCGCTGGGCTTGATCGCTTGGGCCGGCAGTGCGGGGGTCCCCTTTGCGGCCACTGCAGCTCCTTCGGTCCCTGTGCCCGCTCAATTGAAGTGCCAAGTCACTTATGCGGGCGCGACCCACACGGTGCTGGCCGAGCCGGTGCAGGACCCGTACCTGGTGCCTTCGGTGGACATTCGCGGGCGTTTCCGTTTCAAGCCCGTTGTGGTGGGCGCAGGGCAGCGGGTGGACCGGGTGCTGATTTACGCCTACTGGGTGGACGGTGAGCAGGCCTTGTTGATGCATCAGGCCAAGTTTTTGCCACCATTCCCACTGAGCCCGCAGCCGCTGACCGGGCAGCAGCACTTGTACGCCGGACCGCTGGAGCGGGAGCTGATGTACAGCTGCAGCCTGAATGGGGGCGCGCCATGACCGCCGTCTTCAGGTGGCTGGCTTTGGGGGCGTTGGCAATGACCTTGGCCGCCTCGGCACAGACCCAGACAGCACAACCCCCGACAACACAAACGCCGAGAGCACAAAAGCCGGCAACACAGATGGCCGCAGCGGCCAGCCCGCCGGTGACCCTGGTCTTTGCCGGGGACACCACGCTCGACGACGATGCCGGGGCCTTGATCGAGCGCGGTGGCGACCCCTTGGCTGATTTTTCGGCCTTGTTTGCCGGGGCCGATGTGCGTTTGGCCAATTTGGAGTGCGTGGTGGCCACCCGCGGCACGGTGGGCTCCAAAATTTACACCTTCAGGGCGCACCCGCGTGTGTTGCCCGTGCTCAAAAAACACCTGGATGGCGTGACTTTGGCCAACAACCATTCAGGCGACTTTGGCCGCGAGGCCTTTGCTGAGATGCTGGGCCTCCTGCAAAAAGCGGGGCTCGCGCAGGCGGGCGGTGGCCTGAACTTGAGCCAGGCCCATGCACCCTGGATCGTGGAGCGGCGCGGCCTGCGCATCGCTCTGCTCAGTTACAACGAATTCATGCCGCGCAGCTTTGAGGCGGGGCACGACACGCCCGGTGTGGCCTGGAGCGAGGACGAGCAGGTGGTGGAGGACATCCGCCGCGCCCGCACGGTGCACCGGGCCGACTTGGTGATCCCGTTCATGCACTGGGGCTGGGAGAACGAAGGCGTGGCCAACGCCCGCCAGCGGCTGCTGGCCCGCAAGATGATCGACGCCGGGGCTGACGCTGTGATCGGCGGCCACCCGCATGTGACGCAAGACATCGAGCACTACCAGGGCAAGCCCATCGTTTACAGCGTGGGCAATTTCGTCATGAAGGAAACCGACAACGAGCACCAGCGCCAAGGCTGGGTGCTGCGGCTGGAAATGGACCAGCAGGGCGTGCGCGCCTTGGACACCCATGTGGCCCGCATCGACATGCAGGGCATCCCCCGCCGCGACCCCGCCACGCCCAGCCCCTGCTGGCAGCGCGGCGAGGCGGCTGTGGGCGCTTGCCTGGCGGGTCAGCGGCGCTGAGCGCTGGAGCGGGGCAGTTGCGCCACAATTCACAGCATGACCGATGCCATCCAAGTGGTGCGTGGCGCCTGCCCGCACGATTGCCCCGACACCTGCGCTTTGCTCACGACCGTCGAAAACGGCCGCGCCACCAAGGTGCAGGGCAACCCTGCCCACCCCATGACCGATGGGGTGCTGTGCACCAAGGTCTCGCGCTACGCCGAGCGGACCTACCACCCTGAACGCGTCTTGCAGCCGCTCAAACGCGTGGGCCCCAAGGGTTCGGGCCAGTTCGAGCCAGTGAGCTGGGACGCGGCGCTGGATGACATCGCGCAGCGTTTGCAAGCCATTGCCGCCCGCGACCCGCAGGCCATCTTGCCCTACAGCTATGCGGGCACCATGGGCCTGGTGCAGGGCGAGTCGATCTCGGCGCGGTTTTTCCACAAGCTGGGCGCGTCGCTGCTGGACCGCACGATTTGCGCGTCCGCCGG
>JAHECM010000218.1 GCA_024641725.1 Limnohabitans sp.
CCATCAGTTCGTCCCAGCCCATTTTTTCGATGGCGGCTTTTTGCTCGGGGGTGAGCTCGTTTTGCAAGATTTTTTCGAGCCAGTCGAGCGGAACGTCCTTGGTGAAGTCGGTCAGCATCTCAACGCCCTTGAAATAAGCGCCAAAAGCCTTGTCGAACTTGTCAAAGTGCTTCTCGTCCTTGACCAGCACGGTGCGGCTCAGGTGGTAGAAGTCGTCCATGCTGCAGGCCTCGGACGCCGGGCCAACCACATTGGCCTGCAGGGCTTCGAGCAGCGTGAGGTACTCGCGCACCGACACAGGAACCTTGGCGGCGCGCAGGGTGTAGAAAAAGTCGATCAGCATGGCGTGTCTCCGTGCTCAGGCCAGCACACGTGCGAGTTGATAATCCAGGTGCGTGCGCACATTGGGCCATTCGCTGGCAACGATGCTGTAAATACAGGTGTCGCGCAGTGCGCCTGCGGCCATGGGGTGGGGGTTGATCTGGTGGCTGCGCAGCACGCCGTCGAGCTTGGCGCCCAAGCGCTCGATGGCGCGGCGGCTTTGCTGGTTGAAAAAATGCGTGCGCAATTCCACCGCGATGCAGTTCAGTTGCTCAAAGGCGTGGGCCAGCAAAAGCCGCTTGGCCTCGGTGTTGAGCGGTGTGCGCTGCACGCTCTGGCGGTACCAGGTGGAGCCAATCTCGACGCGGCGGTTGGCGGCGTCGATGTTCATGTAAGTCGTCATGCCCACCGCTTGTTGGGTCATCGGGTCGATCACGGCAAAGGCGCACATGCTGCCTTTGGCCTGCAAGTCCAGGCGGCGCGCAATTTCTGCGGCCATGGCCTCAGGCGTCGGGATGGCGGTGTACCAGTGGTTCCACAGCTTGCCATCGCGCACCGCTTCTTGCAACGCGCCCAGGTGCTCAGGGCGCAACGGGACCAACGCCACATGTTGGCCCAGGAGCGAGACGGGAGGGGCAAATGCGCTCATTGGGGCGTGTCGCTTTTTTGTTTGCTGCGCCAGTGGCGGGCCAGTTGCAGGCCGCCACCGCCGCCCAAACCGACCAGCAAGATGGCGCCAATGCTGGCGGCGCCATAGCCCGCGCTGAACAGGCTCCAGCCCAGCAGTTGGCCCAGCCAAAAGCCGGCAAGCGCCCCGCCGACGAAGCCGACGGCGTCAGACAGTCCCTCCAGCAGCAGTTTGCGGGTGTCAGACATGGCAGGGCTCAGCGGTTGCGCTGGTTCATGAAGACCAGCTTTTCAAACAAAGTCACGTCTTGTTCGTTCTTGAGCAGGGCGCCCACCAGAGGCGGTACGGCCACTTTTTGATCGGCGCTTTGCAGGGCCTCGAGTGGGATGTCTTCGGCCACCAAGAGTTTGAGCCAGTCCAGCAGCTCGCTGGTGGAGGGTTTTTTCTTCAGGCCCGGCAGGCCGCGCACGTCATAGAAGGTCTTGAGCGCCAGCGCCAAGAGGTCCTTTTTGAGCGTGGGGAAGTGCACGTCCACGATCTGTCGCATGGTGTCTGCTTCCGGGAACTTGATGTAGTGGAAGAAGCAGCGGCGCAAAAAGGCGTCGGGCAGTTCTTTCTCGTTGTTGGAGGTGATGAACACCAGCGGGCGGGTCTTGGCCTTGATCAGCTGGCGCGTCTCGTAGCAATAAAACTCCATGCGGTCGATCTCGCGCAGCAAGTCGTTCGGGAACTCGATGTCGGCTTTGTCGATCTCGTCGATCAAGATGGCCACCGGCGTCTCGGAGGTGAAGGCCTGCCACAGCACGCCTTTGATGATGTAGTTCTCAATGTCCTTGACTTTGGCTTCACCCAGCTGGCTGTCGCGCAAGCGGCTCACCGCGTCGTATTCGTACAGGCCCTGTTGCGCCTTGGTGGTGGACTTGATGTGCCACTGCAACAGCGGCAAGCCCAGCGCGGCAGAGACTTCTTCGGCCAGCATGGTCTTGCCGGTGCCCGGCTCACCCTTGACCAACAGGGGCCGTTTGAGGGTAATGGCGGCGTTCACGGCCAGCATCAGGTCTTGGGTGGCGACGTAGTTTTCGGTACCTTGAAATTTCATGATGTGACGGGTTGGGTGGCAGAAAAGGAACTTGTCAGGATTATGAGGGCCAGCCCGATATAATCCTCAGTTGATTTTTATCAATCGATCAGGATTGTCCAAGCAAAATGAATAAGCTGTTGTCCTCCATGTTCGCCCTGGCTGTCGCTTCTGTGACGGCCATTTCCGTGCAAGCCCAAGAAGTCAAGGGTGATGCCAAAGCCGCTGAGCAAAAGATCGCCATGTGCATCGGCTGCCACGGCATCAAGGGCTACCAAGCCAGCTTTCCTGAGGTCTATCGCGTGCCGATGATCTCCGGTCAAAATGCCAAATACATTGCTGCCGCCCTCAATGCCTACAAAAAAGGCGAGCGCAAGCACCCCACCATGCGCGGCGTGGCCACCAGCCTGAGCGACCAAGACATCGCTGACATTTCGGCTTACTACGAACAACACGGCAAGACCGAGGCAGTGGTGCCGGCCCCCAAAGAGCCCAACGCCCAAGTGGCCGAATTGCTCAAAAAAGGCGCTTGCATGTCTTGCCACGGCGACAACTTCAGCAAGCCCGTGGACCCCAGCTACCCCAAAATCGCGGGTCAGCACAAGGACTTCTTGTTCGTCGCCCTCAAGTCCTA
>JAHECM010000219.1 GCA_024641725.1 Limnohabitans sp.
GAATCTGGTCACGCTCCAGGCTTTCAAACAGGGCTTTGAAGTTGCCCTCACCAAAGCCCTCATCGGCCTTGCGCTGGATGAACTCAAAGAACACCGGGCCGAGCAGGGTTTGGCTGAAGATTTGCAACAGCAATCGCTTTTCGCCATTGGCGGTGGAGCCGTCCATCAAGATGCCGCGTGCCTGCAGCTCGGGCACAGGCTCGCCGTGGCCTTTCAGGCGCTCTTCGAGCATCTCGTAATAAATGTCGTTGGGCGCGGTCATGAGCGGGATGCCTGCCATCTGCAGCGCGTCCACGCTTTTGAGCAGATCGTCGGTGAGCAATGCGATGTGCTGGATGCCTTCGCCATTGAAGTGCATCAGGAACTCTTCGATCTGTCCGCCCGTTTTGCCCGACTCTTCGTTGAGCGGGATGCGGATCATGCCGTCGGGCGCGGTCATGGCGCGGCTGGTGAGGCCCGTGTGGGTGCCTTGGATATCGAAGTAGCGGATCTCGCGGAAGTTGAAGATTTTTTCGTAAAACTGGCCCCAAAACGCCATGCGCCCTTTGTAAACGTTGTGCGTCAAGTGGTCGATGATTTTGAAGCCGTGGCCGGGTGGGTGACGGTCCACGCCGTCGATGAATTCAAAGTCGATGTCGTAGATGCTCTTGCCGTCTTCAAAGCGGTCGATCAAATACAACGGCGCGCCGCCAATGCCTTTGACAGCGGGTAAGCGCAGCTCCATCGGGCCGGTGGGCACCTCGACCGGTTGGGCGCCCATCTCCAAAGCGCGCTCATAGGCCTTGTGCGAGTCCTTGACGCGAAACGCCAGTGCGCAGGCACAAGGGCCATGCTCGGCGGCAAAGTAACCGGCCAGGCTTTTGGGCTCGCGGTTGACGATGAAATTGATGTCGCCTTGGCGGTAGAGCACCACGTTTTTAGAGCGGTGCTTGGCCACCAGCGAGAAGCCCATTTTCTCGAACAAGGGCTCCAGCACGCCCGCCACGGGCGAGGCGAACTCCACAAACTCGAAACCACACAAACCCATCGGGTTGTCAAACAAATCAGCCATGTCTTTTCTCCAATCAAAGTGGCGGCCACCTGCACCTTGCAAGCGGCTCCAAACACATATCAAACGGGGAGGAAAACGTGTCGGCGCAGTGCGCCGCTGCACGTCAAGACAGGTCTTGGGGTGGCGCGCACGGCTTGCCCCGCGTGCTGCGCGCGAGGTGGATGCCGACGATCAGAACCTGGATGGACATGCGAACATTTTGAAAGACCCAGGGATGTTTGACAAGCACCGCTTGCCCGTCATTCCGGTTGAATGCCCGCCTTCTTCACCAGCGCCGCGTATTTGGCCAGCTCCGTGCGAAAACCTTTTTGGGCTTGCTCGGTGGTGCTGATGTTGATGGTGTTGCCCTGTTTGGCCATGGTCTCCTTGACCGCTGGATCGTTGAAGGCGGCCAGCAGTGCGTCATGCACTTTTTTGACGTTCGCAGCGCTCATGCCCTTGGGGCCGATGACGGCAAACCAAGCCTCCATCACGTAGCCCGACAAGCCTTGCTCGACAAAGGTGGCGATTTCGGGGGCGGCGGCCGTGCGCTTGTCGGCGCACATGCCCACTGCACGCAAAGCTCCCGACTTGATGTGCTGGTGCACGCTGGGCAGTGCGACCACCGCGAAGTCGATCTGGCCCCCCAGCAAGTCGGTGACCATCGGGCCCACGCCTTTGTAGGGAATGTGCCGTGCTGTGGCTTTGGCTTCGTCCAAAAACATCTCAGCGGCCAGGTGCAAGATGGTGCCATTGCCGCCCGAGCCGAAGTTGTAGCCGTCGGGCTTGGCCTTGAGCGCGGCAATGAAGTCGCGGCTGTTGGTGGCCGTGACTTTTTGGGGGTTGACCACCAGCACCATGGGCGTGCTGCCCACGATGGCAATCGGCGTGAAGTCGCCGGGCATGTCAAAAGGCAAGGACTTGAGCACGCTGGGAAAGATGACCACGTTGTTGGACACCACCGACAGCGTGAAGCCATCGGCCGCATTTTTGGCCAGCGCCTGCAAGCCCACCACACCGCCAGCGCCCGCTTGGTTTTCGACCACCACGCTGGCGCCCAACGCCTTGCCCAAAGCCGGTGCGGCAGCGCGGGTGATGGCGTCCACGCCCGAGCCGGTGGCGTTGGGCAAGATGAATTTGACGGGGCGGTCCGACTGGGCCAAAGACAGGCCCGGCGCAGCCAGGGCGAGCGAGCCCAGTGCGGCCAAAACGGTGCGGCGAGTGGTGGTTTTTTGCATTTTTGTCTCTTGTGTGGGGGGGGATGTGGTTGGTGTGGTTGGACAGCCTGCGCCTCAGGCCACCGCCTTGGCGGCACGCAGGCGTTCGATGTCGGCGGCGCTCAGGCCCAAGCCTTGCAGCAACTCGTCGGTGTTCTCGCCTTGCGCGGGCGGTTGGTGGCGCACGCCCAAGCGCTGGCCGTCCATGGTGAAGGGGAACAGCGCCGCACGGGCGGTCTGGCCCGCTTTGGGGCCGTCGGTCAGGCGCACGTCGGCCAGGCCACCGGTGGCGTTCAGGTGCGGGTCGTCGAACAGTTCTTCGGGTTTGACAATGGGCGCAAACGGCAGGCCGGCTTTTTCAAAAATGGCGGTCAGCTCGGCGGCCGTGAAGGTCGCCAAACGGGTGCGCAA
>JAHECM010000227.1 GCA_024641725.1 Limnohabitans sp.
GGACTTCATGGTCGATGCCTACCAAGTCTACGAGGCCCGAACCATCGGGGCCGATTGCATCTTGCTGATCGCTGCGTGTTTGGACGATGCCCAAATGGCGGACCTCGAGTCGGTGGCGCACGGCTTGGACATGGCGGTTCTGGTGGAGGTGCATGACCGCGACGAATTGGCGCGGGCGCTCAAGCTCAAAACCCGCCTGGTGGGCATCAATAACCGCAATTTGCGAACGTTCGAGGTGAGCCTGCAAACCACGCTGGACATGCTGCCAGACGTGCCCCAAGACCGCTTGTTGGTCACTGAAAGTGGCATTTTGGTGCGGCAAGATGTGCAGCGGATGCGAGATGCCGGCGTGAATGCCTTTTTGGTGGGTGAGGCGTTCATGCGGGCCAGTGAGCCTGGTGAGTCGCTCGCGACATTGTTCAACTGAACATGCAGCAAGGCTTTGATTGGGCGCCGCCGCCGCAAGCTTGCCTTCAAAGCTGGCCCCCAGTGCTGGAGGGCATTGCGCCCGATTGGCGGCCGCTCATCCAGGACTTCTTGCAAGAAGCATCAGGCCAGAAGCTGGCAGCACGTTTGACGTCCGCGCTGGCCGGTGGCGCCGTGATTTACCCACCAGACCCTTTGCGCGCCCTGGCGCTGACGTCTGCGCAGAACGTGCGCGTGGTCATTTTGGGGCAAGACCCTTACCACGGGCCTGGGCAAGCGGAGGGGCTGGCATTTTCGGTGGCTCCTCCGGTCAAGGTGCCCCCCAGTTTGCGCAATATTTTCAAAGAATTACAGCGCAGCCTGGGATTGGCTGCGCCCATGGATGGGTCGCTGGTGCGTTGGGCCAGGCAGGGCGTGTTGCTGCTGAACACAACATTGACAGTTCAAGCCGGGCAGGCCGCAAGCCATGCCGGCTGGGGTTGGGAGCTCTTGACCGACCGGATCGTTCGGGCGGTGTCGGCTCAAGCGTTGCCTGTGGTGTTCATGCTCTGGGGTGGGCATGCGCAGTCCAAAGCGAAATTAATAGAGTCTGTCGCTGGTGATGGGCGGCACTTGGTTTTGTCTTCGAATCATCCCTCGCCCTTGTCGGCTTTGCGGCCGCCGGTGCCGTTTGTCGGTTGCGACCATTTCCGTTTGGCCAATGACTTCTTGCAGCGCAATGGGCAAAAAACCATCGACTGGTGAAAAAATTCCAATCGGTTTGCGTGCGGGCGCAAAAAGGTGGCATAATTTGAGGCTCGCTTCGGAGGGGTGCCCGAGTGGCTAAAGGGGGCAGACTGTAAATCTGTTGGCTTACGCCTACACTGGTTCGAATCCAGTCTCCTCCACCAGCGAACCGACTCAGGTCGGGTGATTTTGAGCATTTGGAATAGGTTTCCAGGCGTTGGCAGTGCATCCACTCGTGTGCTGCAATCAATGCGGGAGTAGTTCAATGGTAGAACCTTAGCCTTCCAAGCTAATGACACGGGTTCGATTCCCGTTTCCCGCTCCAATCACCTGTGTTGGGTTTTGAAGATTTTGCCCTTGTGGCTCAGTGGTAGAGCACTCCCTTGGTAAGGGAGAGGTCGCGGGTCCGATTCCCGCCAAGGGCACCAGTTTCGGGCGCGCAGATGCTAGGCTGCGCGCCCGCTGTCTTGTGTTTGACCACAATTTTTTTCGGAGTCGAAAAATGGCAAAAGAGAAATTCGAACGGACCAAACCGCACGTCAACGTCGGCACCATCGGTCACGTTGACCACGGCAAAACCACCCTGACAGCGGCCATCACCACCGTGCTGGCTGCCAAGTTCGGCGGTGCTGCCAAAGCGTACGACCAGATCGACGCCGCGCCCGAAGAGAAGGCCCGTGGTATCACGATCAACACTGCGCACGTCGAGTACGAAACAGAAAACCGCCACTACGCTCACGTGGACTGCCCTGGCCACGCTGACTATGTGAAGAACATGATCACTGGCGCAGCCCAAATGGACGGCGCTATCTTGGTTTGCTCCGCTGCTGACGGCCCTATGCCTCAGACCCGCGAGCACATCTTGTTGGCCCGTCAGGTGGGCGTGCCTTACATCATCGTGTTCCTGAACAAGTGCGACATGGTGGACGATGCTGAGTTGCTGGAATTGGTCGAGATGGAAGTTCGCGAACTCCTGTCCAAGTACGACTTCCCAGGCGACGACACACCGATCGTGCAAGGTTCTGCCAAGTTGGCCCTCGAAGGCGACAAGGGTCCTCTGGGCGAGCAAGCCATCTTCAAGCTGGCCGAAGCGCTGGACACCTACATCCCTACGCCTGACCGCGCAGTGGACGGTGCGTTCCTGATGCCCGTGGAAGACGTGTTCTCCATCTCTGGCCGCGGCACCGTGGTGACTGGCCGTATCGAGCGCGGTATCGTCAAAGTCGGCGAAGAAATCGAAATCGTGGGTATCAAAGACACCGTCAAGACCACTTGCACGGGCGTTGAGATGTTCCGCAAGCTGCTGGACCAAGGTCAAGCGGGTGACAACGTTGGCATCTTGCTGCGCGGCACCAAGCGCGAAGACGTTGAGCGCGGCCAAGTGCTGTGCAAGCCCGGCTCGATCAAGCCACACACCCACTTCACGGGCGAGATCTATGTCTTGTCCAAAGACGAAGGTGGCCGTCACACGCCTTTCTTCAACAACTACC
>JAHECM010000234.1 GCA_024641725.1 Limnohabitans sp.
ATGCAGTGGGCCATTGGGCGGCGAGCGAGGCGTTTGAAGGTTTTTCTGCACCGCCCAAGCTGGTAGCGGATACGAAGAAAATTGGCCGATCCCCCTTGTTGGGTGAACGGTGACTTGAACCCGATAAAAACCACATCCCGGCAGTCTTTTCAGCAGCCTTTCCGACAGCCCAAGCCCATTGCCGCCATCCCCGATAATCACGCCTTCTGATTTCCATCAGCCCACCCGGCCCTGATCCTGGTGGGCCACCACTTGCGGAGCACACCCATGACCCTTCAAACCACCGGCGCACGCGCCACCGGTCTCGCCACCCTGGCCGCTGACGGCACCGTGCTGGACACCTGGTTCCCAACCCCCGAACTGGCGAGCGATGTGGCCGCCAGCGGCAGCACCCGCCTGACCCAAGCCGAAGCCGTGGCCGCCTTGGGCGCTGACGTGGCAGCGGCACTGGCCCCCTGCGCTGTGCGCAACACCACGGTGGTGGCCGTGCGCACCGAAATCAAAAGCCTGGCCGACGCGCCTGCCGACACCCACGACGCCTACCTGCGCCTGCACCTGCTGAGCCACCGTCTGGTTCAGCCGCACGGTGCCAACGTGACCGGCATCTTTGGCCTGCTGGCCAACGTGGCGTGGACCAACTTTGGCCCTTGCGCCGTGGCCGACGTGCCCGCCGCCCGCATCAAGGCCCGCGCTGCTGGGCGCATGCTCGAAGTCAAAGGTGTGGACAAGTTCCCACAAATGACCGACTACGTGATCCCGAGCGGCGTGCGCATTGCCAACGCCGACCGCGTGCGCCTGGGCGCACACCTGGCCAGCGGCACCACCGTCATGCACGAAGGCTTTTGCAACTTCAACGCAGGCACCCTGGGCGCCAGCATGGTCGAAGGCCGCATCAGCGCGGGTGTGGTGGTGGACGACGCCAGCGACATCGGCGGCGGCGCGTCCATCATGGGCACGCTGTCGGGTGGCGGCAAAGAAGTCATCAAGGTCGGCAAGCGCTGCTTGTTGGGCGCGAACGCCGGCATCGGCATCTCGCTGGGCGACGACTGCGTGGTCGAGGCCGGTTGCTACATCACCGGTGGCAGCCGCGTGCAACTGCCCGACGGCAGCTTGATGAAAGCCCAAGAGCTGTCCGGCAAAAACGGCATCCTGTTCCGACGCGACTCACAGTCGGGCGCACTGCACGCCATTCCGCGCAACAAGAGCTGGGGCGAGTTGAATGCGGAGTTGCACAAAAACTGAGGTTTTCAGGGCCTGAAAGAGCAACGGCGTGCACGCGAAAGCGGCACGCCGTTTTTCTTTAGATTTGACGCGCTTCTTTTTTGGCAAAAGCCCTCGCATCCGGGTTCCAGCACTTCTTACAATCGCACATGCCCGCTACTTCCAAGACTCCCACGACTCTCGCTGCACCAGCCTCGCTGAGCAGCACGGCCATCTCCCGCCGGCAGGCCAACGCGTGGTTGGCTGCGGGCGCACTCGGTGCACTCGGCGGCAGCGCTGGCGCGTGGGCACAAACAGACTCTGAGGCCGCGCTCGAAGCCCGTGCCCCGGCCATGCCCGATTTGGGTACGCGGCTGCAGGTGCCCGACATCGCTTTGCTGGACGGCTCGGCATTTCAGGCCCGTGCTGGACAGCCATTGTTGATTTATTGGTGGGCCAGCACATGCCCGTTTTGCGCGCAGCAAAGCCCGGCCATGCAGGCGCTGTGGCAGGCACAACGCTCGCGCGGGCTGAAGATGCTGGCCTTGTCGATCGACAAAACTCCCGACGAGGCCCGCGCCTATTTGCGCAAAAAGGGCTACACCTTCCCTGCGGCGTGGGCCAGCCCCGCGTGGCGTCGCCAGTTTCCCAAACCCAAAGGGCTGCCGATCACGCTGCTGCTGGGTGGACAGGGGCAGTTGGTGCTGGCCGAAAAAGGCCAAATGTTCCCCGAAGACGTGGAAGCGATTGGGCGGTTGATCTGAGAGCGTTGACACCCCAGCGCAAACTACGGCTGGCCATTTTTCGTGGCCACGCGATCACCGCAGCCGATCCATCCACTGCTTCATCAAATTGGCGACGGTTTTGTCTGCGCTGTTGATCGAGTAGATCTCGGACATGTGGCTGTGGCCCATGAGTTTATAGAGGCCAGGGCATGGGCCTGCCTTGCACAAAGCGGCGTGGAGTTGCTCGCTTTGGGTGTGAAAGTCCGGCGGATCGAGCTCGGCAAAGGCCATCAGCAAAGGCACTTTGGCCGCCACCAAGCCGGGCACAGCAGAGCGGGCAGGGTACTGCGCCGTGTCTTTGCCAAAGTAGGCTTGCAGGGGCGGGTTGGTCTCGGCCGTGACCGGGTCAAAGATGCCTGACAACAACACCGCGCCCGCCAAGCCCGAGCCAGGCACCACATGGAACTGTGGATGCCCCACGTATTGCGCCACATGCGCCGCGCCGGCCGAGTGGCCCATCAAGATGATGCGCTGGGGGTTGCCGCCGCTGGCAGCGATGTTCTCACGCACCCATTGGAGGGCCGACTGGATGTCTTGCTGCGCAGCGGGCCATGTGTTGGCCGGGGCCAAGCGGTAGGTCATGTTGACGCCCACCATGCCTTGGCGCACGGCCCACAGCATGATGTTGTCGTAGAAGGGGCTGTCACCGGT
>JAHECM010000243.1:0-9570 GCA_024641725.1 Limnohabitans sp.
GTGAAAAGCGTTTTCGCGCCACCCAGCTGTTCCGCTGGATCCACCAACGCGGTGCCAGCGAGTTTGACCAGATGAGCGATCTGGCCAAATCCCTGCGTGAAAAACTCAAACACCATGCCCACGTCGCCGCTTTGCCGGTGATCTCGCAGCACATCTCGGCTGACGGCACCATCAAGTGGCTGTTCGATGTGGGCGGCGGCAATGCCGTTGAGTCTGTTTTTATCCCTGAAGACGACCGAGGCACCTTGTGTGTGTCCTCCCAAGCCGGTTGCGCCGTGGGCTGTCGTTTTTGCTCGACCGGCCACCAAGGCTTTAGCCGCAACCTGAGCACCGCCGAAATCTTGGCGCAGCTGTGGTTTGCCGAACATTTTTTGCGCAAGCACCTGAACACCGACGAACGCGTCATCTCCAACGTGGTGATGATGGGCATGGGCGAGCCCCTGCAAAACTATTCGGCCTTGGTGCCCGCTTTGCGCGCCATGCTCGACGACCACGGTTACGGCCTTTCGCGCCGCCGGGTCACGGTGTCCACCTCCGGTGTGGTGCCCATGATCGACCGCTTGGCACAAGACTGCCCAGTGGCGCTGGCGGTGTCACTGCACGCCCCGACCGATTCGTTGCGTGAGAACTTGGTGCCGCTCAACCGCAAATACCCGCTCGACGAGTTGTTGCAAGCCTGCACCCGTTACTTGGCTGCGGCCCCGCGTGACTTCATCACCTTCGAGTACTGCATGCTGGACGGCGTCAATGACCAAACCGAGCACGCGCGGCAATTGATCGACCTGGTTCAACGCCACGCGCGCAATGGCTTGCGTTGCAAGTTCAACCTGATCCCATTCAACCCTTTTCCGGCTTCGGGCTTGCTGTGTTCGCCCAAAACCCGCGTGCAAGCGTTTGCCAAAATCTTGCAAGATGCGGGCATCGTCACCACTGTGCGCAAAACCCGCGGGGACGACATCGATGCCGCATGCGGACAATTGGCCGGCGATGTGAAAGACCGCACGCGCGTGCAAGACCGCATTGCGCTGCAACGAACCATTGCCTTGGTGCCTGTGGCACCCGATGCCCCTTGAAAGGACCGTGATGCCATTGTCCAGCCCACCCGACCTGCTGACCCAAGAAGACACCTCAGGCGCGCCCGTTGCGGCTTTGACTGCGGGGCAAATGCTTCGCCAAGCCCGAGAAGCTCAAGGCACGCACCTGGCGGTGTTGGCCGTCAAGCTCAAGGTCCCAGTGCGCCAGCTCGAGGCACTGGAGGCGGATCGCTACGATACTTTCAAGGGCGGCACCACTTTTTTGCGCGCCATCACCTCCTCGATGTGCCGGCAGCTGGGGGTGGATGCCGCGCCGATACTGGCCTTGCTGCCCTCTGCCGTGTCCTCCATGCCTGCGCGAAAACCCCTTTCTAATGCTTCATCTGGCTTGCCGCGCGGCACGTTGCCGACTTTTGGCCTGCCGCGCCGCGGACACCCAGTGCTCATTTTGGTGGCTTTGATGCTGCTGGGTGCGGCTGCCTTTTTGTGGTTGCCAGCGCCGCAGGCTTGGTGGCCCCAGGCCTTGAGCACATCGCCTGTGGCTGTGACCGAGGAGGCTGCCGTGCCGATGGGGCAGCCGGCCAACCCGGAGTCCACTGACGCCTCGATGCCCGCGCCTGCGGCCATGCCCGCAGCGCCCACCTCGGTCGTGACCGCCCCTGTAGCCACACCCACACCTGCAACTGCACCTACACCCAGCAGTGCTTTGCCTTTGACGGCTCCGCCCAACTCGCCCACTTCAGGGATGCCCGAAGCCCGCAAACCCATTGCATCCAACGCGGCCAGTGCGGCCCTCGTACCCGGCATTTTGGTGTTGCAGGCCACGGCCGACAGCTGGATTGAGGTGCATGACGCCAACGGGCCCGTTGTGCGCAAACTGCTCAAATCAGGTGAGTCCTTGGAGGTCAAGCACCCTGTGGCGTACAGCGTGGTGGTTGGCCGCCCGCTGGCGGTGAAGGCCACTTTGCGTGGCCAGGTTTTCGACTTGACCCCGCACACCCAACAAACCGTGGCCCGATTCGAGGTGAAAGAATGAACGGCACAGCACCCATCCGCATTGCTGCACCGCTGCAGCGCAGCAGCCGACAGTCCCGCGTGGTGTGGGGCAACCGTGTCGTCACGGTGGGCGGCGGCGCACCGGTGCGTGTGCAGTCCATGACCAACACCGACACCGTGGACGTGATTGGCACCGCCATCCAAGTCAAGGAGTTGGCGATTGCCGGCTCTGAGATGGTGCGCATCACCGTCAACACCCCTGAAGCCGCTCAGGCCGTGCCGCACATCCGTGACCAGCTCGACAAGATGGGCATTGACGTGCCTTTGATCGGTGACTTCCATTACAACGGTCACCGCTTGCTGACCGATTACCCCGCGTGTGCCCAGGCCCTGTCCAAGTACCGCATCAACCCCGGCAACGTGGGCAAGGGCGACAAGCGTGATGTGCAGTTTGGCCAGATGATCGAAGCCGCCATGCGTTACGACAAAGCCATCCGCATTGGGGTCAACTGGGGCAGTCTGGACCAGGATCTGTTGGCCCAGTTGATGGACCAAAACAGCCAGCGCGCCCAGCCCTACGAGGGCCGCCAAGTGATGTACGAAGCGCTGATCCAGTCGGCGATCGGCTCCGCCCAGCGTGCCCAGGCGATGGGCTTGGACGGTGCCCAGATTGCTTTGTCCTGCAAAGTGTCGGGCGTGCAAGACCTGGTGTCGGTGTACCGCGAATTGGCCCAGCGCTGTGACTACCCATTGCATTTGGGCCTGACCGAAGCGGGCATGGGCACCAAAGGCACGGTGGCCTCCGCCACGGCGCTGTCCATTTTGTTGCAAGAGGGCATTGGTGACACCATCCGCGTGTCGCTCACGCCCCAGCCTGGCGAGTCACGCACCCAAGAGGTGGTGATTGCCTCCGAAATTTTGCAGTCGCTGGGTTTGCGCATTTTTGTGCCCAGCGTGACCGCTTGCCCCGGTTGTGGCCGCACCACCAGCACCACCTTTCAAGAGATGGCCAAGCAGATTGATGACTTTTTGCGTGCCCAGATGCCGGTTTGGCGCGGCCTGTACCCGGGCGTCGAAGGCCTCAAAGTGGCCGTGATGGGCTGCATCGTCAATGGCCCCGGGGAAAGCAAACACGCCGATGTGGGCATCAGCCTGCCTGGCAATGGCGAAGCGCCTGCTGCCCCCGTGTTCATTGACGGCGAAAAACGCCTGACCTTGCGCGGCGAGGGCATTGCCCAAGAATTCCAACGCATCGTCGAAGACTACATCAGCAAGCGCTTTGGACAGCCCAAAGCCTGAACCGCATCCATGACAGAACAGACCACAAAGCAGCCCAAAGCCACCAAATTGGTGGGCGTCAAGGGCATGAACGACATCCTGCCGCCCGACTCCGCCCAGTGGGAGTGGCTCGAAGCGCAGGTGCGCGGCCTGATGGCCCGCTACGCCTACCGCAATGTGCGCTTGCCCATCGTGGAGCCCACGGCGCTGTTCGTGCGCGGGCTGGGCGAGGTCACCGACATTGTTGAAAAGGAGATGTACTCCTTTGAAGACCGACTGAACGGTGAACAACTCACCCTGCGCCCTGAGGGCACGGCGGGTCTGGTGCGTGCGGTGGTCGAGCACAACGCTTTGTACGAAGGCGGAAAGCGCCTGTATTACATGGGCCCGATGTTCCGTCACGAGCGCCCGCAGCGCGGACGCTACCGCCAGTTTCACCAGATCGGAGCCGAGGTGTTGGGCTTTGGCGGGCCCGAGGTGGACGCCGAACTCATTTTGTTGGCCCATGATCTCTGGCAAGTGCTGGGACTCCAAGCCGTGCGTCTGGAACTCAACAGCTTGGGCCAGCCCGATGAGCGCAAGGCCCACCGCAGCGCGCTCATTGCACACTTTGAGCAACACGCCGATCTGCTGGACGAAGACGCCAAGCGCCGCCTGCACAGCAACCCCTTGCGCATTTTGGACACCAAGAACCCGGCCATGGGCCCGGTGGTGGCCTCTGCACCTCAATTGCTGGACTTTTTGGGGGAAGCCTCGATGGCCCACTTCAATGCGGTCAAGGCGATCTTGGACGCCAACGGGGTGGCCTACAGCATCAACCCGCGCTTGGTGCGTGGCATGGACTACTACAACCTCACGGTGTTCGAGTTCATCACCGACGCCCTGGGTTCGCAGGGCACCATTTGTGGTGGTGGCCGCTACGACTACCTGATTGAGCAAGTGGGCGGCAAGCCCGCCCCGGCCGTGGGTTGGGCCTTGGGGGTGGAGCGGGTGCTCGAATTGCTCAAAGAGCAGGGCGATGTGCAAGCGGCGCCCGTGCCAGACGTGTATGCCGTGATCCCCGATGTGGCGGCCTTGCCAGTGGCGATCAAAACCCTGCAAGCATTGCGCGCAGCTGGGGTGTCGGCCCAAATGCACGCCGGCTCTGGCGAGGGCATGGGCTCCATGAAGTCGCAGTTCAAAAAAGCCGACGGCAGCGGGGCGCTGCATGCGCTCGTCTTTGGCGCAGAAGAGTTGGCCCAAGGCCAAGTCACCGTCAAGGCCTTGCGCGATGGCGCGGGCGCGCAGCGCTTGCAGCCTTTGGACGCCGTGGCCACTTGGGCGCACAGCCTACAATCCCTTTGAATTTCACAGCACGCACCTATGGCATCCCACCTCGACCTTGAAGAACAAGAACAACTTGACGAGATCAAGCATTTTTGGAAAACCTACGGCAACCTGATTTCCTGGCTGTTGATCGCCGTTTTGGGCAGCTATGCCGCCTGGAATGGTGTCCAGTACTGGCAACGCAGCCAATCGGCCAAAGCCTCCGCGCTCTACGACGAAGTCGAAAAAGCCGTTAATGCCAACGATGCGGCCCGTGTGGAGCGCAGCCTGGCCGACATGAAAGACAAGTTCGCCAGCACCCATTACGCCCACCAAGCCGGTTTGCTGGCCGCGCGCAGCCTGTATGCGCAAGGCAAAACCGAGCCAGCCAAAGCCGCGCTGATGTGGGTGGCCGACAGTGCGCCCACCCCCGCCCTCAAGGATGTCGCCCGTTTGCGCTTGGCCGCCTTGCTCTGGGAGTCCCAATCGCTGGACGAAGCGCTCAAGCAACTGAACTCGGGCTTTAGCCCTGAAATGGCGGGTTTGGCCAGCGACATGCGTGGCGATGTGCTGCAAGCCCAGGGCCAAACTGCCCCGGCTATTGCGGCCTACCAACAAGCCTGGAAAGCGCTTGCGCCCAATGCCGATTACCGCCGCATCGTGCAAGCCAAGCTCAGCGCGCTGGGTGTGCAGGTGTCGCCTGAAACCGCAGCTGACACTGCCAAGTGAGGAATCCTATGGGCCTGTTTTTGTCTCGTTGCCTGACCGTATTTGCCGCAGCAGCGCTGGTGTCGGCCTGCTCCAGCACGCCAGACAAACCCAAACCCGCAGCCTTGCCCGCCTTCACGGCGCAGTTGCAGGTGAACAAGGTTTGGTCGGCCAAGGTTGGGGAAGTCACCACGCCCTTGTCGGTGGCAGTGCTGGGCCAAAGTGTGGCGCTTGCCTCCAGCCAGGGCGACCTTGCCTTGATCGATGCGCAGACTGGCGCCGACGTGTGGCGTTTGAATCTCAAAGACCGCATTCAAGCGGGCGTGGGCAGCGACGGCCAGCGCTTTGCGGTGGTGACCCAAAACAACGAACTGGTGACCATCGAAGCGGGCCGCGAGATTTGGCGTCAAAAATTGCAGGCCAGCAGCTTCACCTCCCCTTTGGTGGCCGGAGGGCGTGTTTTTGTGCTCACCGCCGACCGCACGGCCTTGGCTTTTGACGGTGCCAGTGGACAGCGCCTGTGGGCGCAGCAGCGCAACGCCGAACCCTTGGTTTTGCGCCAAGCAGGCGTCTTGGCGGCCTGGAACGACACCTTGTTGGTGGGCTTTGAAGGCCGCTTGCTGGGTCTCAACCCTCAAAACGGCTTGCCCCGTTGGGAGTCTTTGGTGGGCAGCTCACGCGGCACCAACGAGGTGGAGCGTCTGGTGGACTTGATCTCTGGGCTCAGCCGCCAAGGCAACAGCGTGTGTGTGCGTGCCTTTCAAACTTCGGTGGCCTGCTTGGACGCCAGCCGCGGCGCGGTGCAGTGGACACGCGCAGCCCAAGGCCACACGGGCCTGGAGGGCGATGCCACCCAAATTTACGGCAGCGAGTCGGACAGCAAAGTCATGGCTTGGAGCCGTCAAAACGGGCAACCCGTTTGGACGCAAGACGCCTTGCGCTTTCGCGGCTTGAGCGCGCCTTTGCTGATGAACAACGCCCTGGTCGCGGGCGATGAAGCGGGTTTGCTGCACTTTCTTGCGCGTGAAGACGGCAAGGTGTTGCAGCGCCTGAACACCGACGGCACCGCTGTGTCCGTGCGCCCCGTCCTGGCGGGGCAGACCCTGGTGGTGGTCAATCGAAGTGGCCAGATCACTGGCTACCGTACTGAGTGACGTCGTTCGCGACGGATCGGAATATTTTCAAGTGAAACCTGTACTGGCCCTGGTGGGCCGCCCCAATGTGGGCAAATCCACGCTGTTCAACCGACTCACCAAAAGCCGCGATGCCATCGTGGCCGATTACGCGGGCTTGACCCGCGACCGCCACTACGGGCAAGGCAAACAAGGCAAGCACCAATACATCGTCATCGACACGGGCGGTTTTGAGCCCGACGCGGGCAGCGGCATTTACAAAGAAATGGCCAAGCAGACCCAACAAGCGGTGGCTGAGGCCGATGTGGTGATCTTTGTGGTCGATGGTCGCGCGGGTGTCTCGGCCCAAGACCACGACATTGCCAACTACCTGCGCAAGATCGGCAAACCTTGCCTGCTGGTCGCCAACAAGGCCGAAGGCATGCTGGAGGGAATTCAGCTCAGTGAGTTCTATGAGCTGGGCTTGGGCGAAGTGCTGGCCATCTCGGCTGCCCACGGGCAAGGCATTCGCGGCTTGGTTGAACTGGCACTGGAGCCATTGAACCTGCCCGACGACCCTGAAGAATCTGAAATCGACACGACCATCATCAAGCTGGCCGTGGCGGGCCGCCCCAACGTGGGCAAATCCACCCTGATCAACACCTGGCTGGGCGAAGAACGCTTGGTGGCTTTTGACATGCCAGGCACCACGCGCGATGCGATTTCGGTGCCCTTTGAGCGCCAGGGCCAGAAGTTCGAATTGGTGGACACGGCTGGTTTGCGCCGCAAAGGCAAAGTGTTTGAGGCCATCGAAAAATTCTCGGTCGTCAAAACGCTGCAGGCCATCGAGTCGGCCAACGTGATTTTGTTGCTGCTCGATGCGGAGCAGGGCGTGACTGACCAAGACGCGCACATTGCCGGTTTTGCCCTTGAAAGCGGCCGCGCCATGGTGCTGGCCGTCAACAAATGGGAGTCGGTGGACGACTACCAGCGGCAGCTGGTGCAGCGCTCGATCGAGACGCGCTTGCCGTTTTTGAGCTTCGCCAACATGCACTTCATCTCGGCCAAAAAGCGCCAGGGCCTGGGTCCTGTGTGGACCTCGATCATCAAGGCGCACAAATCGGCCATGGTCAAGATGAGCACCCCTGTCTTGACACGCTTGCTGCTGGAAGCCGTGCAGTTCCAGAGCCCGCAGCGCGGCGGCATGTTCCGCCCCAAACTGCGTTACGCCCACCAAGGCGGTATGAACCCTCCGGTGATCGTGATCCACGGCAACTCGCTGGAGCACGTCACAGAGTCGTACAAGCGCTTTTTGGAAGGGCGTTTTCGCAAGGCCTTTGACCTGTCGGGCACGCCTTTGCGCATCGAGATGAAAACCTCGCACAACCCCTACGCCGACAAAGAAACCTCGTGAACCGCTGGAGACTGCGACGCGCCGGGCAGCTCCGCTGTCTGGCTGTGTTAAGGTAAGCCCTCTTATCACTACCGAACACGGAGAATATCGTGAGCAACAAAGGTCAACTTTTGCAAGACCCCTTTCTGAATGCACTGCGCCGAGAGCATGTGCCGGTCTCAATCTACCTGGTCAACGGCATCAAGTTGCAAGGCCAGATTGAGTCTTTCGACCAGTACGTGGTGCTGCTGCGCAACACCGTGACCCAGATGGTCTACAAACACGCCATTTCGACCATCGTTCCAGGCCGCGCGGTCAGCTTGAACGCCGAGTCAGACGACGCCCCTGCTTGAGGTTCTGCCTTGGCCGCTGAACAGGCGGGCAGGGCACATGTTCTTTGACAGCGCCTTCATCTTTGCCCGCAGCGCCGACCCTTTTGGTCGGCGTTGACTTTGGCTTCCCCCATTTCGACACCGAGCTCGAAGAACTGGGCCTGTTGGCCGAGTCTGCCGGGCTCCATCCCGTGGCTCGTCTGAGCTGCAAGCGCAAAGCACCCGACCCCGCCCTGTTTGTGGGCAGTGGCAAAGCCGACGAGATCAAGGCGCTCGCCCTGATGCACGGAGCCACAGAAGTACTCTTTGACCAATCCCTGAGCCCAGCGCAGCAGCGCAATCTGGAACGGCATTTGGGCATGGCGGTCAACGACCGCACGCTCTTGATTCTTGAAATCTTTGCCCAGCGCGCCCGCAGCCACGAGGGCAAATTGCAAGTTGAACTGGCCCGCATGCAGTACCTGAGCACGCGCTTGGTGCGCCGGTGGTCTCACTTGGAACGTCAAAGCGGCGGCATCGGCATGCGCGGCGGCCCGGGTGAAACCCAGATCGAGCTGGATCGCCGCATGATCGGGGACGCCATCAAACGGACCAAGGAGCGGCTGTCCAAAGTCAAAAAGCAGCGCAACACCCAGCGCCGCCAACGCGAGCGACGCCAGACCTTCAACATTTCATTGGTGGGTTACACCAACGCTGGCAAGTCCACCTTGTTCAATGCCCTGGTCAAGGCCCGTGCGTATGCGGCCGACCAACTTTTTGCCACGCTGGACACCACCACACGGCAGTTGTACCTGGGTGATGCCGGTCGCTCCGTCTCTTTGTCAGACACGGTGGGCTTCATCCGTGACTTGCCGCACGGTCTAGTGGAGGCTTTTCAAGCCACTTTGCAAGAGGCCATGGAGGCCGATGTGTTGCTGCATGTGGTTGACGCGTCCAACCCCAACTTTCCTGAGCAAATCGAGCAGGTGCAAAAAGTCCTGGCCGAAATTGGCGCCGACACCGTGCCGCAAATCTTGGTGTTCAACAAACTGGATGCTTTGGATGAGGCGCACCAGCCTTTGCAGTTGCAAGACGACTACGAGCTGGACGGCTTGCCTGTGCCACGCATCTTTGTCAGCGCCCGATCGGCCTTGGGGCTGGACCGCTTGCGCGCGGCCCTGTCCGAGCGTGCCCGCCAAGTGATGGGTGAGCCCGAAGCCGTCGAATACGATGCCCGTGACTTGCCCCGGGAATATCCTGACGCTTCGGATTGAGCGCTTTG
The DNA here is from genome assembly GCA_024641725.1 of Limnohabitans sp. GTDB lineage: Bacteria > Pseudomonadota > Gammaproteobacteria > Burkholderiales > Burkholderiaceae_C > Limnohabitans_A. The sequence continues at coordinate 9,420 of JAHECM010000243.1, forward strand.
GCTTTTCGGCACAATGTCAACCACTGAGACCCCCAAAATCCCTTTAAACCATGAATTTCCAACTGCCTGCCTTGCGTTCGCTCCATCTGCCCGCACGCGTTCGGGGCATGTTCAATTTGAACGATCCGCGCTGGGGCCGCTCTGACGGCCC
>JAHECM010000243.1:9670-13232 GCA_024641725.1 Limnohabitans sp.
GTGGGCGCAGGCTTCAACTGGCGCATGCCTTATCCGGTGCAGCGCCATGAGCTGGTTTACGTGTCGCAAATCCGTTCGGTGGACATTGGCCGGGACAACATCATCAAGGCCACTGGCCTGCGCGAGTCGGCCATGCTGACCGAGGATGAGAACATTGTCGAAATCAAATTTGCCGTTCAATACCGCTTGAGCGACGCTCGGGCGTATCTGTTTGAGAGCAAGAATCCGACCGAAGCCGTGGTCCAGGCCGCCGAGACCGCAGTGCGCGAAGTGGTTGGCAAGATGAAGATGGATTCGGCCCTGGCCGAAGAACGAGACCAAATCGCCTCGCGCGTGCGCACCCTGATGCAAACCATTTTGGACCGCTACAAAGTCGGCATCGAGGTCGTCGGCATCAACTTGCAGCAAGGCGGCGTGCGTCCGCCCGAGCAGGTGCAGGCCGCCTTTGACGATGTGCTCAAAGCCGGTCAAGAGCGCGAGCGCACCAAAAACGAGGCCCAAGCCTACGCCAACGACGTGATTCCACGCGCCGTGGGTGCTGCTTCGCGCCTGAAAGAAGAGTCGGACGCCTACCGAGAACGCATCGTGGCCCAAGCCGAGGGCGATGCCCAGCGCTTCAAAGCCATCTTGCCCGAGTACCAAAAAGCGCCGCAGGTCATGCGTGACCGCATGTACATCGACACCTTCCAGCAAATTTATGGCAACGTGACCAAAGTCCTGGTGGACAGCAAGCAAGGCTCAAACTTGCTTTACCTGCCCTTGGACAAGCTCATGCAGCAAGCCGCGCAGAGCGCTGCCCCGGCAGCACCTGCGGCGGACAGCAATGCGCCCGCCGCCACAGGCGCGGCCAACCCCGGCCCCGCAGCCGACCCCCGCGCCCGCGATGCCCAGCGCTCGCGTGACCGTGACGCACGATAAGAGAGCAGCAAAATGAACCGATTGGGATTGTGGATTTCTTCCTTGCTGGTGGCGCTGATGGTGCTCAGCTCTTGCTTGTTTGTGGTGGACCAGCGCCAGTTTGGTGTGGTGTATGCCCTGGGCCAAATCAAAGAAGTGGTGACCGAGCCCGGCTTGCACATCAAGCTGCCGCCGCCGCTGCAAAACGTCAACTACATCGACAAACGCTTGCTGACACTGGACAGCCCAGACACCGAGCCGATGCTCACCGCCGAAAAGCAGCGGGTGGTGATTGACTGGTATGTGCGCTGGCGCATCACCGACCCACAGGCCTATATCCGCAACGTGGGGATTGACGAAAAGTCCGGCGCCAACCAACTCAACCGCGTGGTGCGCAATGCGTTCCAAGAAGAAATCAACAAGCGCACCGTCAAAGAGCTGCTCTCGCTCAAGCGCGATGCTCTGATGACCGATGTCAAGCGCGAAGTCCTCGAAATCGTGACCGGCGGGGCCAAGCCCTGGGGGGTCGATGTGGTGGACGTGCGCATCACCCGCGCTGATTACGTGGACACCATCACCGAGTCGGTGTACCGTCGCATGGAGGCTGAGCGCAAACGCGTGGCCAATGAGTTGCGCTCCACGGGTGCCGCTGAGGGCGAAAAAATCCGCGCCGACGCCGACCGCCAGCGTGAGGTCACCATCGCCAACGCCTACCGCGAAGCCCAAAAGATCAAAGGGCAGGGCGACGCCCAAGCCGCACGCATTTATGCCGAAGGCTTTGGCCGCGACCCGCAGTTTGCGCAGTTCTACCGCAGCTTGGAAGCCTACAAAACCACCTTTTCCAAAAAGAGCGACGTGATGGTGCTGGACCCCGCCAGCTCCGAGTTCTTCAAAACCATGCGCGGTGGCACAAGCGCCGCTGCCGCCCCGGCCCGAAAGTGACCCTTGGCCGACACCTGGCTGCTGGCCTTGGGCTTGATGCTGATTTTTGAGGGACTGATGCCCATGCTGGCCCCGCTGCGCTGGCGCAAGCTCTTTGAGCAGCTGCTGCAGATGCAGGACGGTCAGATCCGGTTTTTTGGCCTCTTCATGGTTTTGGCGGGCCTGGTATTGGTGTGGCTCATCGGCTGATGGGCCGTTTTGACCGGCTTCATCCGAACTGTTTATCGGGCGGGGCCAGAAACCGGACTTTGACCCGGTAAAATCACCTTTTTAACCGTTTACCTATTCCTCATGTCCGCTTGGGTCCTCCCGGATCACATTGCCGATGTGCTGCCCTCCGAGGCGCGCCACATCGAAGAACTCCGCCGCAAACTGCTTGATACCGCGCGTGGCTACGGCTATGAGCTGGTCATGCCCCCGCTGCTGGAGCATTTGGAGTCCCTGCTCACCGGCACGGGCGAAGCCCTCGATTTGCAAACCTTCAAGCTGGTGGACCAGCTCTCTGGCCGCACCCTCGGCCTGCGGGCCGACACCACGCCCCAGGTGGCCCGCATCGACGCGCACTTGCTGGGCCGCGCAGGCCTGACGCGCCTGTGCTACTGCGGTCCGGTCTTGCACACACGCCCAGCGCGGCCCCACGCCACCCGTGAGCCGCTGCAGTTTGGGGCTGAAATCTATGGCCACGCGGGCCCAGAGGCTGACCTCGAAGTCTTGCAGCTCGCGCTGGACTGCTTGCGTGCAGCCCAAGTGGGCGACTTGCAACTGGACTTGGCCGATGCCCGCATCGTGGCCAGTTTGTTGGAAGGGCAGGACTTGAGCCAGGCCCAGAGGCACGACATCCACGCCGCCTTGGCCGTCAAAGACCCGCAGCGCTTGGCCTTGCTCACTTCGCATTTGCCCGCCGAGCGGCGTGACGGTTTGCTGGCTTTGGTGACCCTCTACGGTGACATTGGCGTGCTCGACCAAGCTGCCCAACGCCTGCCGCAACTGCCCGACATTGTCCAGGCGCTGGCCCAGTTGCGCTGGCTGGCGGGCCAGGTACAAGGCGCCAAGTTGAGCTTTGACCTGGGCGACTCGCGCGGCTATGCCTATTACAGCGGTACACGTTTTGCCATCTATGCTGCCGGTGCCGCCGATGCCCTGGTCCGAGGCGGTCGCTACGACGGCGTGGGCGCTGTGTTTGGCCACCACATCGAGCGCGACCGCCCAGCAGTGGGCTTTAGCCTCGACCTCAAAGAACTCGTGGCCGCTGTGCCCGCAGCCCCTTTGCGTGCGGCCATCCGGGCACCTTGGCGCGATGCGCCGACCCTGCGCGCGGCCATTGCCGCGTTGCGGCAGGCCGGAGAAACCGTTGTCTGCGTGCTGCCTGGCCACGAAAGCGAAATCGACGAATTCCATTGCGACCGGGAGCTGATCGAAGCCGCCGGGCAATGGGTGATCCAAGCCATCTAAAAATCAAAGAGCAAGAACATGAACAAGACTCAAGGCCGAAATGTGGTCGTCGTGGGCACTCAGTGGGGTGACGAAGGCAAAGGCAAGCTGGTGGACTGGCTGACCGAATCCGCGCAAGGCGTGGTGCGCTTTCAAGGAGGACACAACGCTGGCCACACCTTGGTGATCAATGGCGTGAAAACCGCACTGCACCTGATCCCCAGCGGCATCATGCGTGCCGGCGTCAAGTGCTACATCGGCAACGGCGTGGTGCTGTCTGTGCCCAAGCTGC
>JAHECM010000246.1 GCA_024641725.1 Limnohabitans sp.
GGCGCTGAAAGCTGTGCTGCAACTGCACCAGCGCGTCGCGCACGGCGGGCAACACCGAGACTTTGGAGGCGTTCATGCCGCCTTGCTCGCTGCGGATGGCGTCGGTCACGTCCACGTCGTTCAGCAGCACTTGCTCGCCCTCAAAGCGCACGGGCAGGGCTCGGGCCAACATGGCAATGGCGGCTTCGTCGGCGGCTTCGAGCGTCAAGCCTGCTTGCAAAGCGGCAAACGCGGTCACGCGGTACAGCGCGCCCGAGTCGAGGTAGTGGTAGCCGAGCTTGGCTGCCACGCGGCTGGCCAATGTGCCTTTGCCCGACGCGGTAGGGCCGTCGATGCAAATGACAGGGATGTTTTTGGTCGCTGTGTGGGCCACCGAGAACAGGGCCTCGAAGTAGTCGGGGAAAGTTTTGGCCACGCACTTGGGGTCTTCGATGCGCACCGGGATTTGGTCGGCATTGAAAGCGGCCAGCGAGAAGCACATGGCCACGCGGTGGTCGTCGTAAGTGTGGATGCTGGCGCGTTGCAATTGGCCTGCGGCTAGCGGGTGCACGGTGATCCAGTCTGGGCCTTCTTCGACCGTGGCGCCAAGCTTGCGGCATTCGGCGGCCATGGCCACGATGCGGTCGGTTTCTTTGACGCGCCAGCTGGCGATGTTGGTCAGCGTGGTGGGGCCGTCGGCGTAGAGCGCCATCACGGCCAGCGTCATGGCCGCGTCGGGGATGTGGTTGCAGTCGAGGGTGATGCCCTTGAGCGGCCAAGCCCCGCGGTTGATTTCGAGCCAGTTGGGGCCGCTGGTGATCTGCGCGCCCATTTGGGCGGCGGCGTCCATGAAGCGGATGTCGCCCTGAATGGAGTCTGCGCCCACGCCTTGGATGCGGATGCCGTCGCCCTTGGCGATGGCCCCCAGCGCAATGAAGTAGCTGGCCGACGAGGCATCGGCCTCGACGTGGATGCTGCCCGGCGACCGGTAGCGGCTGCCCGCTGGAATGACAAAGCGTTCCCAGCCTTGGCGCTCGATGGCGATGCCGTAGCGCGCCAACAAGTTGAGCGTGATCTCGATGTAGGGCTTGCTGATCAGCTCGCCCACCACCTCGATGGCGATGGCCTGATGGGCAGCGGCCAGCGGCAGCGCCATCAGCAAAGCGGTGAGGAACTGGCTGGACACATCGCCGCGCACGGGAATGGGCTTGTCCAGTTGCAGCGCGGGCTGGCGGATGCGCAGCGGCGGGAACCCGTCGTTGCCCAAATAGTCAATCACGCAGCCCAATTCGCGCAGCGCGTCCACCAAATCGCCAATCGGGCGCTCGTGCATGCGCGGCACGCCTTTGAGCGTGAAGTCGCCGCCTTGTACGGCCAGTGCAGCCGTGAGGGGGCGCATGGCCGTGCCTGCGTTGCCCATGAAAAACTCAATCGCCTCGGCGGGCCAAGCGCGCCCGCCCAAACCGGTGATGGTCACGGAGCTGCCATCGGCCTGCACGCCGCAGCCCAATTGCTTCAGGGCAGCCAGCATGACGCGGGTGTCGTCGGAGTCGAGCAGGTCGTGGACCACGGTGGTGCCTTGGCACAAGGCCGACAACAGCAACACGCGGTTGGAAATGCTTTTAGAGCCGGGCAGCGTGACGGTGCCGGAGGCGCCTTGCAAGGCGGGGAGGTCGAGGAAGGCGGTAGAGAACATGTGTGTCGATGTGCAAGAACGCGCGTGACTCAGATGCTGTGCATCTTCAGGCGCGTTGTGTTTCAGAAGCTGTGTTGCAAGCGTTGCCCGCTTGCAGCGTCCAATCGGAACGCACAGTGCTGGCTTGGTGGATAAGTTGTTGCAAGGCAGCGGCATCGCCCGCTTTCAAAGCCGTTTCAAACTGATCGAGCGCCGTGCGGAAGTGGCCGATTTGTGCCAGCACCTCGGCGTGGTTGGCGCTCAAGATATCGCGCCACACAGCGGCGTCGCTGGCGGCGATGCGCGAGAAGTCTCTGAAACCCGGGCCCGCCATGTCTAAAAACGCAGCGCCTTGGGGCTGTGCGGTCAGGGCGTTGACGGCAGCAAAGGCCAGCAGGTGCGGCAGGTGGCTGACGGCGGCAAAGGTGGCGTCGTGCGCTTCGGGTGTCATGGTGCTGACGTGGCTGCCCAAGGCGGCCCACACGTCGTGCGCGGTTTGCAGGCGGTGAATGCTGGTTTGGGGCAGCGGCGTGAGGATGGTGCGCCTTGCTTGGTACAGGCTGGCCTCGGCGTGCTCGATGCCAGCCAGTTCTTTGCCCGCAATCGGGTGGGCAGGCACAAAGCAGGGCAGGCGCTCGCCCAAAGCGGCGGTGGCAGCGGCGATGACGTCGCATTTGGTGGAGCCCACGTCCATCAGCAGCGCGCTGGGTTGCAGGGTGTCACACATGGCGGCGAAGCTGGCCTTCATGGCGCCCACGGGCACGGCCAGCAGCACCAAGTCTGCGCCTTGCACGGCTTCGGCCACGCTGTTGCAGGCTTGGTCAATGACGCCCAGCGCCAAGGCGCGTTGGCGGGTGTGCTCAGACGCGCTGAAGCCGGTGATGTGCCGCACCCAGCCCGCTTGGCGCAGGGCCAGCGCAAACGAGCCGCCCATCAGGCCGCAGCCGATGAGCGCCAGGGTG
>JAHECM010000258.1 GCA_024641725.1 Limnohabitans sp.
GCCGAAACCGCTGTGAAGTCCACCATCGCCAAGGCCAAAGCCAAGGCCTGAGCTCGCAAGAGCTGATCACCGACAATGCGCGGTGAAGCTGCAAAAGGCGTCTTCGGACGCCTTTTTCTTTTTGAGATCCAGAAAACGCCACCATGCCCCAGCCCTTTGACCAGCCCAGTGCGCCCGTCCTGCAGATCGCGGCGGGTGTGGCCACCCTCACCCTGAATCGCCCGGCCCAGCGCAACAAGCTCGAAAACGGCGACCTCAAGACCTTGTTGGCGCACTTTGACGCCGTGGAGCAAGACGACAGTGTGCGCGTGCTGGTGCTCACGGCCAACACCACGGGCCAGCCCAAGCCGGTGTTTTGTGCGGGTTACGACATTGGCGGCTTTGACTCGCCGGATCACGGGGCGACTTTTTTTGAGCAGATTCCAGACCGGTTGGCCGATCTGCGGCCGGTGACCCTTTGCGCTTTGAACGGCAGCGTGTACGGCGGTGCGACCGATCTGGTGCTGGCTTGCGACCTGCGTTTGGGCTTGCAGGGCATCGAGTGGCGCATGCCCGCCACGGCGCTGGGACTGCATTACTACCCCAGCGGTTTGCAGCGCTATGTGAGCCGCTTTGGCGTGAACGCGGCCAAGCGCGCCTTCCTCACGGCACGGCCGTTTGGCGTGGCGCAGTTGCAGGCGCTGGGTTTGCTGGAGTCGGTGTGCGAAGCCGAGGATTTGCCCGCCACACTGGACGCACTCGTGCAAGACGTGTTGGCGTTGGCGCCGTTGGCGGTGCAAGAAACCAAGCGATCGATCAACGAAATCGCAAGGGGTGCCTATGACGAGCACCGCCTGCGAGCGCGCGAGCACATGACCAGCGCCAGTGCCGATTTCGCCGAAGGCCGCGCCGCATTTGCCCAGCGGCGCAAGCCGGTGTTTGTGGGGCGTTGATCGGGGCGCTGTTGTCGCAGGTGCCCCATCGCACCCCATTGCAACCCATCGCGGCGAGGGCGCCGCTCCTACAAGCAGGCCGTGTGTGGGGGTGTGTCAGAGGATGGGTTGTCCGGCGCACCAGATGACGGCGGGAAAGGTGCTCAGCCAGGCCCAAAAAAAGCGGTTCAGGCCAAAGAATCGAAACACCAAAAAATGGAACAACCCAGCCACGGTGCACAGCAGCAGCGCCAGTCGAGGGTCGAGCAGCGACAGTGGAAACAAACCCTCCCACACAGTGAATGACCAGCTCGCCAAGCGGGCCAACCAGGGCTGGCGAAACAGGCTGGTGGGCGGCAAGGGGCCGTAAATGCCGGTGTCCAAAAATTGCGGCAAGGCCCGCCCGGTGCGCCACGAGGGGTGCAGCAACTTGACCCAGCCCGACACAAAATACGAGGTGATGGCGTGCAGCGTGACGTACCACAGGCCCGCCCGCCAGCCCGCATCCAGGCCATGGAACGCACCCACGCTGTGGGCGATGAGCACGCCGCTCAGTCCGACCAGGGTCATGAAGTCGCTGCCGCCGTTGAACGCCCCGCGCCAGCGCAGCAGCAGCACCAGCCCGATGCCAAACAGCGCCACCGCCCCGGCCAATCCCAGGCCGCCCGACATCAGGGCCAGCGCCAGCGCCAGACGCAAGAGCAGCAGCAGCCGGTAAGTGCGGGGTGTGAGCAAGCGGTCCAGCAGGGCGCGCACGCCAGGCGGGTGCGCCGGAATCTCTTGCCGCAAAATGCGCCAGTCATTGACCCGGTCCAGCGCCGGGATGCGCAGGTACTCCAGGCACTGCAACACCAAGCTCCAGCCCAGCAGCAGCTCAAAAGCGCGCACAGCCAAGCTCAGGCCCATGTCGGCTCCACGGGCGACTGCAGCACCAGTTCACTGTCGCTGGGCAGGCCGTCTTGCTCCAGCAAGGTGTCCATGCGCAACTCAAACTGAAAGTGGCTGGGCACGCGGGGCAGCGGTGTCGCCAGCATGGGCACAGTACCCCAGCAACCGCCGCCCACGGCCTCATGCGCGAGCCGACGCACCAACTGGTAAGTGGCGCGCACGCGGATGTCGCCGTCTTCCGGCAGGTCTTGCACGTCGCTCCAGAGGTGGTCCACCAAGTTTTGGTGGTTCAGTGCCAGATTGCCCACGGGGTTGTGCAAAAGATGGCTGAGCTGAAACGGCATGCGGGCGTACACCCGCTGCCAGTTGGCCCATTCGGCCGCCCCGATTTGCCCGCGCACGTACAAGCGTGGCGCGCGCCCGGCGGCGTGGTAGAACTTCCAGTTCGGAAAAAACGCCCGAAAGAAAAACAGCCAGGGCCCGTGCACCAAGTGCTTGTGCTTGCCCAGCCCCAAGGTCAGCAGCACAAAGTAGCCCCCCACCATGAGCGCCGTGATCCATGCGAAGGTCGTCATGGCGCAGGCTCAGCCTTTGTCTTGGGCGGCAGCGCCGGCCCACCGGGCGCTGCCCATCGATGCTGCAATGATGCAGCCCATGGCCAGCATTTGCCGAAGGCTCAGGTTTTCAGACAAAACCAGCCAACCGGCCAGGGCCCCGACCGCCGGTTCCAGGCTCAGCAAGATGCTGAAGGTGCCTTTGGGCAGGTGGTTCAGGGCGTACATCTCCAGCGCGTA
>JAHECM010000259.1 GCA_024641725.1 Limnohabitans sp.
CTCTTACATCATGAATCCGCCGGGCAGTGCGCACGCACCCTTCAGCGTGGCCGGTTGCACGCTGTTTGTGAAGCTGCGCCATTTGGGGCCAGAGCAGCAAGAACGCGAAGTGGTCAACACCTGCAGCGCCGACTGGTACCAGGGCATGGTGGAGGGCTTGACGGTGATGCCTCTCATGCGTCAGGGCTCAGGCTCCACGCTGGTGCGCTGGCAGCCGCAGACGTATTTCAACCCTCACCGGCACTTTGGCGGCGAGGAGATTTTTGTGGTGGACGGCGTGTTTGAAGACGAACACGGCCGCTACCCCCAGGGCAGCTGGATCCGAAGCCCCCACATGAGCGTGCACCAACCCTTCAGCCAAGAGGGCTGCACCATCTTCGTGAAAACCGGGCATTTGTTGGACGCGTGATCCGGCGGTGCGCCCGTTTTGAGCGCACCTTCAGAGCCCAAGCTCCCTCAGCCCATTCAGAGCATTCAGCGCCGTTTGCGGCTTGCGCTGCCGCCCAGCAGCCCGCCCAGCACGCCGCGCACGATTTCGCGTCCGATGGACGAGCCCACGGTACGCACAGCGCTTTTGATGACCAGTTGTGCCACGCCATCGTGCTGGCCACCACGCGGTCCGGTGGTGCCAAACAAAAAGTCCGACACGCTGCCCATGAGTCCGTTGTTGGCGGGGGCTTGCGCAGGCACCCCACTGGGCACACCGCCGTTGCCGGGGTTGGGGCCGGGGATGGTGCCCGCAGCGCCGTTGCCCTTGAGCACTTCGTAAGCCGATTCGCGGTCTTGCACCTGTTCGTACACCCCAGCCACCAGCGAATTGTTTTGCAGCGCTTGGCGTTGGGCGGGGGTGATGGGGCCAATTTGGCTGCCCGGGGGCAGTACAAACACGCGCTCGGTCTCGCAGGGGCGGCCTTTGGCGTCCAAAAAGCTGACCAGCGCCTCGCCCACGGCCAGTTCGGTGATGGCCGCCTCGATGTCCAAGCCGGCTTTGGGGCGCATGGTTTGCGCGGTCGCTTGCACGGCTTTTTGGTCGCGCGGCGTGAAGGCGCGCAGCGCGTGCTGCACCCGGTTGCCCAGTTGGCCCAGCACGGTGTCGGGAATGTCCAGCGGGTTTTGGGTGACAAAGTACACCCCTACGCCTTTGGAGCGCACCAATCGCACCACCAACTCGATGCGTTCCACAAGGGCTGCGGGGGCGTCTTTGAACAGCAGGTGGGCTTCGTCAAAAAAGAACACCAACTTGGGTTTGTCGGGGTCGCCAATTTCGGGCAGCTGCTCGAACAGCTCGGACAGCATCCACAGCAAAAAGGTGGCGTACAGGCGCGGGGCATTCATCAGCTTGTCGGCCGCCAAGATGTTGAGCATGCCCAGCCCTTGCGCGTCGGTCTGCATGAAGTCTTGGATATTGAGCATGGGCTCGCCAAAAAAGCGGTCGCCGCCTTGGCTCTCGATTTGCAGCAGCCCGCGTTGGATGGCGCCGATGCTGGCGGCGCTGATGTTGCCGTACTCGGTGGTGAACTGTTTGGCGTTGTCGCCCAGGTGCTGCAGCATGGCCCGCAGGTCTTTCATGTCCAGCAGCAGCAAGTGGTTGTCGTCGGCGATCTTGAACGCCAGGTTCAGCACCCCGGCTTGGGTCTCGTTGAGGCCCAGCATGCGCGCCAGCAGCAGCGGGCCCATGTCGCTCACGGTGGCCCGCACGGGGTGGCCTTGCTCGCCAAACACGTCCCACAAGGTGGTGGGGCAGGCCAGCGGGGCGGGCAGGGCGATGCCGCGCTCGGCCAGCACTTGGGCCAGTTTGTCGCCAATTTTGCCGCTTTGGCTGATGCCGCTCAGGTCGCCTTTGACGTCGGCCATGAAGACCGGCACGCCAAGTCGCGAGAAGCTCTCGGCCAGGGTTTGCAGGGTCACGGTTTTGCCCGTGCCGGTGGCCCCGGTGATGAGGCCGTGGCGGTTGGCCAGGGCGGGCAACAAGAAGCATTCGGTCTGGGCATTGCGCGCCATCAAGATCGGTTCGGCCATTTTTTCAAACTCCCAGCGTCAAAAAGTAAAATCTCCGGGTAGATTAAATCAACAAACAAGGATGTTCCGATGGCCGGCCACAGCAAATGGGCAAATATTCAGCACCGCAAAGGGCGTCAGGACGAAAAGCGCCAGCGCATCTGGACGCGTGTGGTGCGCGAAATCATGGTGGCCGCCCGCACCGGTGGTGGCGACCCTGCGGCCAACCCCCGCCTTCGCTTGGCCATTGAAAAGGCCAAAGCGGCCAACATGCCCGCCGACATCGTCAAACGCAACATCGACAAAGCCACTGGCAACCTCGAAGGCGTGAACTACGAGGAAATCCGCTACGAAGGCTATGGCATTGGCGGCGCTGCCATTGTGGTGGACACCATGACCGACAACCGCGTGCGCACTGTGGCCGATGTGCGCCACGCCTTCAGCAAGCACGGCGGCAACTTGGGCACCGAAGGCTCGGTGGTGTTCCAGTTCAAAAACTGTGGCCAGCTGATTTTTGCGCCAGGCACCGACGAAGACAAGGTCATGGAAATCGCGCTGGACGCAGGCGCCGAGGACGTGGTGGTGGACGAGGACGGCGCGATCGAGGTGCTCACCGCACCGGGCGACTTTGAGGCCGTCAAAATGGCGCTCGAAGCGGCGGGCCTGGTGGCCGAGTTGGCCGAAGTCACCATGCGCGCCGAAAACACCATTGCCCTGAGCGGCGACGACGGCGCACGCATGCAAAAGCTGCTGGACATCTTGGAAGACCTGGACGATGTGCAAAACGTCTTCCACAACGCCGAAATCAACGAATAAAACTGGAAAAATGGGATGAAAGTCTTGGTAATCGGCGGCGGTGGCCGTGAACACGCGCTGGCCTGGAAGCTGTCGCAATCGCCCAAAGTGCAGCAGGTGTATGTGGCCCCAGGCAATGGCGGCACGGCCCGCGACAAGAACCTGATCAATGTGCCCGTGACCGACGTGCAGGCTCTGCGGGAATGGGCGCAGGCCAACCAGATTGGCCTCACGGTGGTGGGCCCCGAGGCCCCTTTGGCTGCCGGCGTGGTGGACGTGTTTCGCGCCCACGGCCTGCGCATTTTTGGCCCAACGCAGGCGGCGGCGCAGTTGGAAAGTTCCAAAGCGTTTTCCAAAGCCTTCATGGCGCGCCACCACATTCCGACCGCCGAGTTTGAAACCTTCACCGACCCGGTGGCGGCCCACGCCTATGTGGACCGCAAGGGTGCGCCCATCGTGGTCAAAGCCGATGGCCTGGCCGCTGGCAAAGGTGTGGTGGTGGCCATGTCGCTGGCCGAGGCGCACGAGGCGATCGACTTCATGCTGCTGGACAACACGCTGGGCGTGGCGCACAACGCGGGCGGTGCGCGCGTGGTGATTGAGGAGTTTTTGCAGGGCGAGGAAGCCAGCTTCATCGTGCTGTGCGACGGCAAAAATGTGGCGGCATTGGCCACCAGCCAAGACCACAAACGCCTGCTCGATGCCGACGAAGGTCCCAACACTGGCGGCATGGGCGCGTATTCGCCGGCCCCGGTGGTCACAGCCGAAGTGCATGCCCGCGCCATGCGTGAGGTGATCTTGCCCACCATCCGCGGCATGGAAAAAGACGGCATCCCTTTCACCGGGTTTTTGTATGCGGGCTTGATGATCGACGCGCAAGGCCGGCTCAAGACGCTGGAGTTCAATTGCCGCATGGGCGACCCCGAGACCCAACCGATCATGATGCGGCTCAAGTCCGATTTGTTCGAGCTCATGCTGGCCGCTACGGCGCAAGGCCTGGACAAGGTCGAGCTGGAATGGGACCGCCGCGTGGCCTTGGGCGTGGTCATGGCGGCCGCCGGTTACCCCCTGAACCCTCGCAAGGGCGATGCCATCACGGGCTTGCCTGCCGACAGTCTGGACGCGATGGTGTTCCACGCGGGCACCACCGAGCAAGACGGCCGCATCGTGAGCGCTGGCGGGCGCGTCTTGTGCGTCACCGCTTTGGCCGATTCGGTCAAGCAGGCCCAGCAAAAAGCTTACGAGCTGGCGCAGGGTGTGGCGTTTGACGGCATGCAGTTTCGCCGGGACATTGGCCACCGCGCCATCAAGCACTGACATGAACACTGCCAAACACCCCGTTCAGCTCCAGGGCTCCCGCCTGGCCCTGTCGATATTGAAACTGCTGGGCTGGAAGGTCGAGTTTCGTGGCCTGCCCGCCTTGCAGGGCATGATCGTGGTCTATCCGCACACCAGCAATTGGGACTTTCCGATTGGCTTGCTGGCCAAGTGGGCGATTGGCATTCCAGCGCATTTTTGGGCCAAGGATTCGCTGTTCAAACTGCCACTCATCGGCCGCTGGATGCGCTGGGTGGGTGGTATCGCGATCAACCGCAGTGGCCCGCAAGGGCTGGTGTCGTCCATGGTGGAGGTGTACCAGCAGCACCGACAAGAGGGCCGCATGCTCTGGATGGCGGTGGCCCCCGAGGGCACGCGCAGCCTGACCACCGGGTGGCGCAGTGGGTTTTACCAAGTGACGGTGGGCGCTCAGGTGCCGCTGGCTTTGGTGCGGTTTGACTGGGGGCGGCGCACCGTGTTTTTTGTGGACTTTGTGGAACTCACGGGCGATGCGGACGCCGATTACGCCCGCATGGCCGAGGTTTTTGCCGGGGTCAAGGGCTGCCGCCCTGAGTTGGCTGGGCCGATTCGGCCCATGCCCAAGTCGGCAGCAAGCCCCGCCGCTGGCCGCCCAAACGCCTCCACCGAGAAATGACACCGCATGACTGACACCATCGACATCGCCCAAGTCCGCGCCTATTTGGTCGGATTGCAAAGCCGCATCACGGGGGCGCTCAACGACTTGGACCCGACCCCTTTTGTGGTGGACGCCTGGCAAAAGCCTGCGGGCGAAAAACTGCAGGGCAGCGGCATCACCCAAATCATGGAAGGCGGCCCGGTGTTCGAGCGTGCAGGGTGTGGCTTCTCGCACGTCACAGGGCCGCAGTTGCCGCCTTCGGCCACGCAGCACCGCCCAGAGCTCTCGGGGGCGCCGTTTGAGGCCATGGGCGTGTCCTTGGTGTTCCATCCGCGCAACCCCCATGTGCCCACGGTGCACATGAACGTGCGCATGATCGTGGCCCAGCCCGAGGGCCAAGCCCCGGTGGCTTGGTTTGGCGGTGGCATGGACTTGACGCCTTATTACGGCCATGACGAGGACGCGGTGCATTTTCACCAGACTTGCAAGGACGCCTTGACACCGTTTGACGCGGCCTTGTACCCGCGCTTTAAGACCTGGTGCGACGAGTATTTTTGCAACAAACACCGCCAAGAGCAGCGCGGCGTGGGCGGTGTGTTTTTTGACGATTTCTCAGAGCTGGGCATGGCCCAAAGCTTGGCCATGCTGCAAAGCGTGGGCGACGCCTTTTTGACGGCCTACCTGCCCATCGTGCAGCGGCGCAAAGACACGCCTTGGACCGAGCAGCAGCGCGACTTTCAGCTCTACCGCCGGGGGCGCTACGTCGAGTTCAACCTGGTCTGGGACCGGGGCACCCACTTTGGCCTGCAGTCGGGCGGACGCACCGAATCCATCTTGCTGTCGATGCCGCCCGAGGTGCGCTGGTCTTACCAGCGGCAAGACCCCGTGGGCTCGCCCGAGGAACGCTTGCTCAGCCACTTTTTGGTGCCCAAGGACTGGGTTTGAGCCAGCGCAGACGCATCGGTGTGTTTGGGGGGGCGTTTGACCCGCCGCACTTGGCACACATGGCCTTGGTCGAATGTGCGCTGGCCCAATGTCACTTGGACGAGGTGCGTGTTGTGCCCACCGGCCAGGCTTGGCACAAAAGCCGCGACTTGAGTGCGGCCCCGCACCGTTTGGCCATGACGCGCCTGGCCTTTGCGCACCTGCCCCAGGTGGTGGTGGACGAGCGCGAAATCCTCCGCACAGGCCCCAGCTTCACGGTGGACACGCTGCTGGAGCTGTCCGCCGAGCAGCCCGGTGCTGCGCTGTATTTGTTGATCGGCGATGACCAGCGCCGCTCGCTGCCCAGTTGGCACCGGCTGGGCGACATTGACCGGCTGGCTATAATCTGCGCCGCAGACCGTGACCCCGGCATCGGGGCCTGGCCCAGCGCCAAACAGCCTGTCACTCCCGAAATTTCTCCCGAAGCCCTTGCGGCCCGGATTCGGCCCCTCCACATGCCCTTGATGCCTTTGAGCGCCTCGGACATCCGCCAACGCCTTGCACAAGGTCAGCCTGTTTCAGGGCTGGTGCCTGCTGCGGTGGAACGCTATATTCACGAACACCACCTCTACAGGCCCGCCCCATGACCGAAACCGCTGCAAAAAAAGACATCCAAAAACTCCAACGCCTGATCGTGGACGCCTTGGAAGACGTCAAAGCCCAAGACTTGAAGGTGTTTGACACCGAGCACCTGTCTCCGCTGTTTGAGCGCGTGATCATCGCCTCGGGCACCTCCAACCGCCAGACCAAAGCCTTGGCCGCCAGCGTGCGCGACAAAGTGCGTGAAGCCGGTTTTGGCAAGCCCCGCATTGAGGGCGAGGACAACGGCGAATGGATCATTGCCGACTGCGGCGCGGCTGTGGTGCACATCATGCAGCCCAACATCCGCACGTATTACAACCTCGAAGAAATCTGGGGCGACAAGGCCGTGCGCCTGAAGTTCGGCGCGCCCAAGCCGCTGCCCAAAGCCGAGTCCACCCCCAAGCCCAAAAAAGCCGCCGCCAAAAAGGCCGTCGCTGCCAAGTCGGGCAAGTCTGTGGTCAAAGCAGTGGCCAAATCGGTCGCCAAGACGGCGGCCAAAACCGCTGCTGCCAAGCCCGCTTTGAAGGCCCCGGCCAAGAAAGCTGCGCCCGTCAAAACGGCTGCTAAGACGTCCGCCAAAACGGCGACCCGCGTTAGCGGCACCAAAGTGGCCCCCAAAGCGGCCAGCAAAGCAGCCAGCAAGCCCACCAAGGTGGTGGTGAATGCCCCAGGCAAAAAGTCGGCGGCCAAAGCGGCCACGAAGCCTGCAGCGAAATCTGCGGCCAAGCCCGTGGCCGCCAAGTCCGCTGCTGGCGCAGCGCGCAAAACCGTCAAGCCCGCCAGCCGCAAAAGCGCTTAAACCCGCATGAAGCTGCTGATCGTGGCGGTCGGGCAGCGTGTGCCCGACTGGGCGCAAACCGCTTGGGACGATTACGCCAAGCGCTTTCCGCCTGAGCTCAAGGTCGAGCTCAAGGCCGTGAAAACCGAGCCGCGTGGCTCCAAAACCTTGGACACCCTGTACGCCGCCGAGCGCCAACGCATCGAGGCGGCGATTCCTCGCGGCACCCGCATCGTGGTGCTCGACGAGCGCGGCACTGCCTTGCGTACCCAGGCGCTGGCCACACGGCTCAAAGACTGGCAACTCAGCGGCGACGATGTGGCGCTGGTGATCGGCGGGCCCGATGGCCTTGAGCCCGCCTTCAGAGAAGCGGCGCACGAGCGCATTCGCCTGTCTGACCTGACCTTGCCCCACGCCATGGCCCGGGTGCTGTTGATCGAGCAGCTCTACCGCGCCTGGTCGATCAACGCCAACCACCCTTACCACCGCGAATGAGTTTGAGCCAATGAGCGACTTCATCTACCTGGCCTCTCAAAGCCCGCGTCGCAGCCAATTGCTGACCCAGTTGGGCCTGGACCACCGCTTGCTTTTGCCCGATGCGCAAGAAGACGCCGAAGCCCTGGAGGCCGTGCGCGGCCAAGAGCCGCCAGCGCGTTATGTGCAGCGCGTCACGGGCTTGAAGCTTGACGCCGCCGTGGCCCGCCTGAAGGCGCAGGGCCTGCCCGCCGCCCCGGTGCTGTGCGCCGACACCACGGTGGCGCTGGGCAAAGACATTTTGGGCAAGCCCGAAACCGCCCAAGACGCCGTACGGATGCTGAGCCGCCTGTCTGGCCAGACCCACCGGGTGCTGACGGCTGTGGCGGTGCAAAAAGGCCGCCAGCGGGTGGCGGCGCTGTCCGAGTCGTGGGTGCGTTTTGCAAGCATGACGCCCGCCCAGATCAAAGCCTACGTGGCCACTGGCGAGCCCATGGGCAAGGCCGGCGCTTACGGCGTGCAGGGCAGGGCAGCGGCCCACATTGCGCAAATTCGGGGCAGCTACTCGGGCATCATGGGGCTGCCGTTGTTTGAGACGGCGGCTTTGCTGCGCCAAGTGGACGTGCGCTGCTGACACTCTCTTTATTCAAAGGCGCACCCCTCATGCAACAAGACATTTTGATCAACTGGTCGCCGCAAGAAACCCGGGTGGCGGTGGTCGAGTTTGGTGCGGTGCAGGAGCTGCACGTCGAGCGCACGCTGGAGCGCGGCCTGGTGGGCAATGTGTATCTGGGCAAGGTGGCCCGGGTGCTGCCGGGCATGCAGTCGGCATTCATTGACATTGGTTTGGACAAAGCGGCTTTTTTGCATGTGGCCGACGTCTGGCAAAAACACGCCGAAGGCGAGGCCGCTGCGGCGCGCACCGGCCAGCCGCTGGTGCCGATTGAAAAGCAAATCTTTGAAGGCCAAGCGCTGATGGTGCAGGTCATCAAGGACCCGATGGGCACCAAGGGCGCACGCCTGTCCACGCAAATCAGCATTGCCGGTCGGCATTTGGTGTTTTTGCCGCAAGACGACCACATTGGCGTGTCGCAAAAGATCCCGGCAGACCAGCGCGACGCCCTGCGCAGCCGCGTGCAAACCTTGGTGGGCAGCGCGGGGGGCGGCTTCATTTTGCGCACCAACGCCGAAGATTCGGCCGACGACGAGTTGCAAGAAGACATCGCCTACTTGCGCAAGACCTGGACGCGCATCAAAGACGCCTCGACGCGCCTGCCGCCCAAGTCCTTGCTGCACCAAGACTTGACGCTGCTGCAGCGCGTGCTGCGCGACTTGGTGGGCGAGTCGACACAAAGCATCCGTATCGACTCGCGCGAGCAGTTTGAGCATTTGGCGGGTTTTGCTTCTGAGTTCATGCCCAAGGCAGCCCAGCGGCTGCAGCACTACAAGGGCGAGCGCCCGATTTTTGACCTCTACACCATCGACGAAGAGATCGCCCGGGCCCTGGGCCGCCGGGTGGACCTCAAGTCGGGCGGTTACCTCATCATTGACCAAACCGAGGCCTTGACCACGGTGGACGTGAACACCGGGGGTTATGTTGGCGCGCGCAATTTTGACGACACCATCTTCAAGACCAATTTAGAGGCGGCGCAGGCCATTGCCCGTCAATTGCGTCTGCGCAATTTGGGCGGCATCGTGATCGTGGACTTCATCGACATGGGGCGCACAGAACACCAAGAGCAGGTGCTCGGTGAGTTTCGCAAGCAGTTGGCCCGAGACCGGGTCAAAACCCAGGCGGGCGGATTTTCGTCCTTGGGTTTGCTGGAGATGACGCGCAAGCGCACCCGCGAGTCGCTGGCGCACATGCTCTGCGAGCCTTGCCCCAGCTGTCAGGGCAAGGGCATTGTCAAAACTGCCCGCTCGGTGGTGTACGACATCTTGCGCGAGATTTTGCGTGAAGCGCGCCAGTTCAATCCGCGCGAGTTCCGCGTGGTCGCGTCGCCAGCCGTCATCGACCTGATGCTGGACGAGGAAAGCCCACACTTGGCGGGTTTGTCGGACTTCATCGCCAAGCCCATTTCTTTGTTGGCCGAGGGCAGCCTGGGGCCAGAGCAATACGACATCGTCTTGCTCTGAGTTGGCCTTCAGCCTGTCGTGGTGGGGCTAATTCGCAGCCGGGCTGGCCGCCCACTCACCGCGGTGGTGCAGGCGCGCGTATGCCCCGCCAAGGGCCAGCAGCTGGGCTGGAGGGCCTTGTTCCACGATCCGGCCATGGTCCATGACGACCACACGGTCAGCGTGCTCGATGGTGGACAAGCGGTGGGCCACGATCAGCGTGGTGCGCCCTTGCATCAGCACCTTCAAGGCGTCTTGCACCAGCCGCTCGGACTCGTTGTCCAGTGCCGAGGTGGCTTCGTCCAAGATCAACACGGGCGCGTCTTTGTAGAGCGCCCGGGCAATCGCCAGGCGTTGGCGTTGCCCCCCTGAGAGTTGGCTGGCGTTGTGGCCCAAGAGGGTGTCCATGCCCTGCGGCAGTTGCTGCACATGCGCCCACAGGTTGGCCGCTTCCAGGCAAGACTGCACTTTGGCGCGGTCGCTGGGCAGGCCCAAGCAGACATTGGCTTGCACGGTGTCATTGAGCATGACCACGTCTTGGCTGACCATGGCCAGTTGTCGGCGCAAGCTGGTGGTGGTCCAGTTGGGCAGGGCGTGGCCGTCCAGCATGATCGCGCCCGCCGAGGGCTCGATGAAGCGCGGCAAGAGGTGCACCAAGGTGGTTTTGCCAGCACCCGAGGTGCCCACCAAGGCCACGATCTCGCCGGGCTTCACGCTCAGGCAGATGTCGTTCAGCGCTGGGGGGGCGTCGGCGGTGAACTGCACAGTGACGCCGCGCCACTCAATGTGCCCCTGCGCGCGTTCGGTGCTGTGCTGGCCTTCGGTTTCTGCTGGGGCTTCTTGGAGCATGGCCAGACCCCGCTCCAAGGCGGCCAGGCCCCGGGTGATCGGGTTGGCCACATCGGCCAAGCGTTTGATGGGGGCGACCAGCATCAGCATGGCGCTGATGAAGGCCACAAAAGCACCCACAGTGGCGCCCGAGGTGCCGCCCTGGCTTTGGTACAAGGCCAGTGTCAGCACCAGCGACAAGGCCACAGACACCATCATTTGTGTGAGCGGGGTGATGGCGGCTGAGGCCGAGGTGGACTTCAACGCCAGGCCACGCAACTGGTGGCCCAGAGCTTGGAAGCGCTCAATCTGCTGGTTTTGCGCACCATGCAGGCGAACCATTTTGTGGGCCAGCACGTTTTCTTCGACCACGTAGGCCAAGTCGTCGGTGGCTTGCTGGCTTTCGCGGGTCAGACGGTACAGGCGTTTGGACAGCGTTTTCATGATCCAGCTCAGCGCCGGGGTCACTGCGAAAACCACCAACGTCAGCTTCCAGTTGAGCCAAAGCAAGTAGCCCACCAGTGCGATGAGTGTGAAACCGTCTCGCGTCAGGCCGATCAGTGCGGACACCAATTGGCCCGCACCGTTTTGCACTTCATAGACGATGGTGTTGGACAGGGTGCTGGCCGACTGGCGCGAAAACAGGCTCAAGTCGGCCCGCATCATGCGCGCAAACAGGTCCTGGCGCAGCTGCTCCATGCCGTCGTTGGTGATCCGGGCCAGCGCGTATTGGCCCAAGTAGTGCGCAATGCCGCGCAGCGCAAAAATGCCAATCACGGCCACGGGCACCGACCACAGGGGCAGGGCGTTGTGGGTGAAGCCTTTGTCCAGCAAGGGCTGGAACAGCGCTGGGATCAGCGGCTCCGTGACGGCGGCAATCAAGGTGGCCACAATGGCCACCGCCCAAATGCCGTGCTGGTGACCAAAATAGGTTTTGAGCCGCAAAATCCTGGCGCGCAAGCCCTCGCTCGGCTGGGCGGCTGGGGCAGGCGTGGATTTGGAATCGGTCATAGGGCTCGGTGATTGTAAACAGCGACGGGCTGGCACTTCGTGGACCAACCGTGGCTCGGCACGCCCCAGCGGAGTGATGTGGGGTGGGCAGTGCGCTTGGTTTCAATTTGTGTCGGTTTCGCCAACGAAGCAGCTTTTGACGGTGTACGATCCCTACCCATTGACTTGAGACCCCCTTTGCCCATGTTTGAAATGCGTTCTTTGAGCTTTTCGCGCCGAAGTTTGGCCATTTTGGCGACCTTGGCTGCCATGGCCTGGCCGGCCTTGGCACAATTTCGGGTCGAGGTTTCGGGCGTGGGCATGACCCAGCTGCCCGTGGTCATTGCCCCGTTCAAGGGGGAGGCCACTGCGCCGCAAAAACTGGCGGCCATTGTCCAGTCGGACCTGGAACGCAGCGGCCAGTTCAAAGGTTTGGATGCATCTGGCGCGGCATTGGACGAAACCAGTCGCCCCGATTTTTCGCCTTGGCGTCAGCGTTCGGCTGAAGCCTTGCTGGCTGGCAGCGTTTCGCGCCTGGCCGATGGCCGCTACGACGTGCGTGCCCGCTTGTGGGACGTGGTCAAGGGCCAAGAAAAAGCCGATTTTCGAGACACCGTGGTGGCCGCCGATTTGCGCCTGTCGGCCCACCGTTTGTCGGACTGGGTCTATGAAAAGTTGACCGGCACCCCCGGGGCCTTCGCCTCGCGCATCACCTACGTCACCAAGCAAAGTGGGCGCTACACCTTGTGGATCGCCGATTCGGATGGCGAGGGGGCTCAATCTGCACTCAGCAGCCCCGAGCCCATCATTTCTCCGTCGTGGTCGCCCGCTGGCACCCACTTGGCATATGTGTCGTTCGAGTTGCGCAAACCGGTGGTCTATGTGCACGAGGTGGGCACAGGCCAGCGCCGGGCGGTGGCCAACTTCAAAGGCTCCAACAGCGCGCCAGCTTGGGCCCGAGATGGCAAATCCATTGTGGCCACGCTCAGCCGGGACGGTGGCTCGCAGCTGTTTCGCATCGACTTGGCTGGCGGCGAGCCCAGGCGCCTGTCGCAAAGCAGTGGCATCGACACCGAGCCGGCGTTTTCGTCGGACGGCACAGCCCTGTACTTTGTCAGTGACCGGGGTGGCAGCCCTCAGATTTACCGCATGCCTGCGCAAGGCGGTCCGTCTGAACGGGTCACTTTCAATGGTTCTTACAATATCTCCCCAACGCTCAGCCCCGATGGCCGCTGGATGGCCTACATCAACCGGCAAGGGGGGCAGTTCCGTCTGCAGGTGATGGACTTGGCCAGCGGGCAAACGTCCGCCGTCACCGACACCTCGGCCGACGAGCGCCCCAGTTTTGCCCCCAACAGTCGCTTGCTGGTGTACGCCACCGTGCAGCAGGGGCAAGAGGCATTGATGACGGCCACGCTGGACGGGCGCATCAAAGCCCGCTTGTCGGGGCGCAGCGGCGACATTCGGGAACCCCATTGGGGGCCTTTCCGAAAGTAAGGACTGCAAGCGAAGAATGTGTTTTTTTTAATCTGGAGTGAATGGCAATGATCAAGAATGTTTTGGGTGGTTTGGCACTG
>JAHECM010000265.1 GCA_024641725.1 Limnohabitans sp.
GGCCACACCTTGGTGATCAATGGCGTGAAAACCGCACTGCACCTGATCCCCAGCGGCATCATGCGTGCCGGCGTCAAGTGCTACATCGGCAACGGCGTGGTGCTGTCTGTGCCCAAGCTGCTCGAAGAAATTGCAGGACTCGAAAAAGCCGGGGTCGAGGTGAGTTCACGCCTGCGTGTGAGCGAGGCCTGCCCCCTCATCTTGCCCTACCACGTGGCCCTGGACGTGGCCCGCGAAGCGGCCAAAGAAAAATCTGGCACCGAAAAAATCGGCACCACTGGCCGCGGCATTGGTCCAGCCTACGAAGACAAAGTAGCGCGCCGCGCCATCCGCGTGCAAGACCTGAAGTATCCCGAGCGCTTTGCCAACAAGCTGCGCGAGAACTTGGCCCTGCACAACCAGGTGCTGGTCAACTTTTTGGGCGCTGCCCCGGTGGACTTTGACACCACATACAACGAGGCCATGGCCTACGCCAAAGCCCTGCTGCCCATGGTGGCTGACGTCTCGCGCGAGCTCAACGACGCCAACCAGGCCGGTGCCAATTTGCTGTTCGAAGGCGCGCAGGGCACGCTGCTCGACGTGGACCACGGAACCTACCCCTTTGTCACATCCAGCAACTGTGTGGCGGGCAATGCCGCTGCCGGCGCAGGTGTGGGCCCGGGCATGCTGCACTACATCTTGGGCATCACCAAGGCGTATTGCACCCGCGTGGGCGGTGGCCCATTCCCGACCGAGCTCGATTGGGAAACCCCCGGCACGCCCGGTTACCACATGTCCACCGTTGGGGCCGAAAAAGGCGTGACCACTGGCCGCTCACGCCGCTGTGGCTGGTTTGACGCGGCCTTGCTCAAGCGCAGCGCCCAGGTCAACGGCCTGTCTGGTCTGTGCATCACCAAGCTTGATGTGCTCGATGGCCTCAAAGAATTGATGCTGTGCACCGGCTACGAACTCGACGGCGAAACCATCGACATCTTGCCCATGGGCGCGGACGAAATCGCCCGCTGCAAGCCCATCTATGAAACCATTCCTGGCTGGACCGAAACCACTGTGGGCGTGACCGACATGGCCAAACTGCCTGCCACCGCGCGCCGCTATTTGGAGCGCATTGCAGAGGTGACCGGTGTGCCCGTGCATGTGGTCTCCACCAGCCCAGACCGTGACCACACGATCTTGTTGCACAACCCCTTTGCCGCCTGAGCGATTCGCACTCTGGCCCAAGCTTATTCCAACCAACCCTGATTTTTCACTGGAGCGACCCCCATGTTGACCGAAGACGGCAAACACCTGTACGTGAGCTATGACGAGTACCACAACCTGATCGAAAAGTTGGCGCTCAAAATTCACCAGTCCGGCTGGGAGTTCGACACCATCTTGTGTCTGGCCCGTGGGGGCTTGCGCCCGGGCGATATTTTGTCGCGCATCTTTGACAAGCCGCTGGCCATCATGTCCACCAGCTCTTACCGCGCCGAAGCCGGCACGGTGCAGGGCCACTTGGACATCGCCCGTTACATCACCACCCCCAAAGGCGAGATCGCAGGCAAAGTGCTGCTGGTCGACGACTTGGCCGACACCGGCCACACCCTGAAGGCCGTGGTGGAGCAGCTCAAAAACAACTACGCCCCCATCACAGAACTCAAAACCGCCGTCATCTGGACCAAGGGCGTGTCGGCCTTTGAACCCGACTATTCGGTGGACTATCTGGCCACCAACCCCTGGATCCACCAGCCCTTCGAGCCGTATGACAACATGCGCCCCACCAAGCTGCTGGAAAAGTGGAAAATCTAAAGCAGGCTCACAGCCCTTTCACAGCCTCCCTTGCGGAGGCTGTTTGCTTTAGGATCAATGCATGACTGAACCGCACCCCGTACCCGACGCCACCGAGCTGATCCACCACCCGTATGTGCCTCCTGCAGGCTTTGAGGCCCCGCAGCCGGGCGTGTTCAAGGCCTCGACGGTGTACTTTCCCAGCGTGGCCGCCATGCGAACGCGTGAGTGGAAGGACAAGTCGGCCTACACCTATGGACTGCACGGCACGCCCACCACTTATATGCTCGAAGAGCGCCTGTGCACCCTGGAAGGCGGACAGCAATGCCTGCTGGTGCCCAGTGGCTTGGCCGCCTTGGCCACGGTGGCGCTGGCCTTGCTGCACAGCGGCGACGAGGTGCTGATCCCCGACAACGCCTATGGCCCCAACAAGGCCTTGGCCGAGGGGGAGTTGCGCCATTTCGGCATCGCCCACCAGTACTACGACCCGATGAATCCGGCCGATTTGGCGGCGCGCATCCATGAGCGCACGCGCTTGGTCTGGCTGGAAGCCCCGGGCTCGGTCAGCATGGAGTTTCCCGACCTGGCCGAGATGGTCCGCATTTGCCGTGCGCGGGGCGTGTGCTGTGCCCTGGACAACACGTGGGGCGCTGGGCTGGCTTTTCAGCCCTTTGACCTGTTGGGCGATGGCAGCTTGGCGGTGGACATCAGCGCCCATGCCTTGACCAAATACCCCAGCGGCGGCGGCGATGTGTTGATGGGCAGCATCGTGACCCGGGACGCAGCCTTGCACCTCAAACTCAAGCTGTGCCACATGCGC
>JAHECM010000268.1:0-3551 GCA_024641725.1 Limnohabitans sp.
CCAGCGGTGCCCGGCTGTCAGACCAGGTGGCCGAGCAGTTGGCCACCGAAATCAAACGTGGCGCGCTGGGCCCGGGCGACAAATTGCCCACCGAAGCGCGCTTGGTCGAGCAGTTTCGCGTTAGCCGCACGGTGGTGCGCGAGGCGGTGTCACGCCTCAAGTCCCTGGGCTTGGTGGATTCGCGCCAGGGCAGTGGTGTCTATGTGAGCACCTTGGCGCCCTTTGCGCCGCTGAACTTTGACGCGCACCACGCCGCCTCCAAAGACGCTGTGATCCAAATGGTCGAGGTGCGCAGGGCCTTGGAGGCCGAAGTCGCAGCCTTGGCAGCGCAGCGCCGCACGGCGGCAGACCTGCTGGTCATCGAGCAGGCCATGCTGGCCCTGGACGCGGCTGTGGCCGGCGGCGGCGACGGCGTGGCCGAAGACGTGAGCTTTCACCGGGCCATTGCCCAAGCGGCAGGGAACCCCTTCTTGCTCCAAACGCTGGCTTACTTGGGGCAGTTTTTGTTGGGTGCCACCCAGGTCACCCGGGCCAACGAGGCCCGCCGACTGGACTTTGCGCAGCAAGTGCAAACCGAACACCAGGCGATTGTCAAAGCCGTGCAAGCAGGCAGCGCTGACGCCGCCCGCCAAGCCGCCGCCGCGCACATGGGCAATGCCATCGCGCGCATCCAAGCCGCTGACCCGGACTTTTGGCTGCAAGAGGGTGAGCGCTTGGCGCAACCACTGGTCAACGCACGCCGACAACCCCGGTGAGGTCAATGCTCACTCGGCCCGGATGTTCGCCGACTTGACCACCTGCCCATAGCGGGCCAAATCGCGTTTGACCTCTTCGCCAAATTTCTCTGGCGATCCGGGCATGGCCGTGATGCCCATGCCATTGAGCTTCTCGCGGACCTCGGGGTCGTTGAGCACCGCATTGAGCTCGGTGTTGAGTTTGTCCACCACCGCTTTGGGCGTGCGGGCCGGGGCCAGCAGCGCCACCCAGGAGTTGATCTCGAAATCGCTCACACCGCTTTCAATGAAGGTGGGCACATCGGGCAAAGAGCTGGCCCGCTTGGCGCTAGAGACCGCCACAGGCTGCAGCTTGCCCGACTTGACATGCGGAATGGCGCCGGCAATGGCCGTGTACACCAGCGGAATGTTGCCGCCCAGCACATCGGTCATGGCTTGGCCGCCCCCCTTGTAGGGAATGTGGGTAAGGTTGGCGCCCGTGCGCAGCTTGAGCAATTCGCCTGCAATGTGCGGCGTCCCGCCCGTGCCAGATGTCCCGTAAGACAGGCCGCCAGCCTGGGTCCTGGACAGGGCGATCACGTCTTTCAGGCTCTTGGCGGCCAGGCCCGGGTACGCCACCAGGATCAGCACCGCGTCGCCGATCTTGCCCACCGGCGCAAAGTCTTTGACGGTGTCAAAACCGACTTTGGCAAACACATGCGGGTTGATCACCATCGTGCCGTCAAAGCCCAGCAGCAAGGTGTGGCCATCGGGCTCGGCAGCAGCCACCATCTGCGTGCCGATGTTGCCCGAAGCGCCGGGTTTGTTGTCGACGATCACCTGCTGCCCCAAGCGTTTGGACAGCTGCTCGGCGATCAGGCGGCCACTGGTGTCGGTCACACCGCCGGGCGTGAAGGGCACCACCAGACGGATCGGTTTGACAGGGTAACTCTGCGCTTGTGCTGCCGTGCCCCATGCGAGCGCGGCTGCAGCCAAGAGCGTGTTTGTGAGCCAAGTGCGGCGAAGGTGTGTTTGCTTGTGCATGTTTGTCTCCTGGGGGCAGGGTGAGGGTCAGGGTCAGATCAATCGGTCTCGGCGTAGCGTTTTTCAAACGCCCACACGTCCTCAAAACCCATGAGTTGGGTGAGCTGGCCAAAGTCGTAGAGCGGCGTCTGCCCACCTGCGGACGAGCCGTGCTGTTTGAACTGCTGGTACACCGCCGTCATGGCCTGCACCGAAGCGAGCAAGGCCGTGACCGGGAAGATGGCGATCTTGTAGCCGATGGATTCGAGCTCGGCCTGCGTGAGCACAGGGGTGCGCCCGCGCTCGACCATATTGGCCACCAGCGGCACATCGAAAGTTTGGCCAATGCGGCGCATCTCTTCTTCGGACTCGGGCGACTCCACAAACAAAATGTCGGCCCCGGCTTGGGCATAGGCCTCTGCCCGGCGCAACGCTTCGTCCAGCCCGAGCGAGGTGCGGGCATCGGTGCGGGCAATGATCAAAAAGTCCTTGGACTCACGCGCATCGGCCGCCACGCGGATCTTGCGCACCATGTCTTCCATCGGGATCACGCGCCGACCGGGGGTGTGCCCGCACTTCTTGGGGAACTCCTGGTCTTCGAGCTGGATGGCCGCAGCGCCAGCAGCCTCGTAGCCACGCACGGTGTGGCGCATGTTCAGCAGGCCACCGTAGCCGGTGTCGGCATCGGCAATGAGCGGAGCGCGGGCCATGCCGGCCATGGCCGTCACGCGGCCCACCATGTCGCTGTAGGTGGCCAGGCCCGCATCGGGCAGGCCCATGTGCGACGCCACGGTGCCGTAACCTGTCATGTACAAGGCGTCAAAGCCAAAGGTGTCGGCCAGCCGCAGCGAGACCATGTCGAACACCCCTGGGGCGACGATCAGGCCGGGTTGGTTCAATCGCGCACGCAGCGCAGAACGAGCATCTTTCATGACAGCAGGGCCTTGGGTTCAGTGGTTAAATCTTTGGAAGTTTTGCATTTCAACAAAAGAGCACCCCATGGACCTGCACCTTCGCGACAAGCACATCCTGATCACCGGCGGCAGCAAAGGCATTGGCCTGGCCTGCGCTGAGGCGTTTTTGCAAGAGGGCGCACGCGTCACCCTGGTCTCGCGCGATGCGGGCAACCTGGCACGCGCCCGCACACAGTTGGCGGCGCACGCGAGCGAGCGCATCCACACCCACGCCGCTGACTTGCGCGACGCGAGCGCCGCCCATGCGGCCCTGGACGCCGCCGAAGCCGCCTTTGGCGCGGTGGACGTGCTGGTCAACTCGGCAGGCGCGGCCAAACGCACCCCGGCCGAAGAGCTGACACCGCAAGCCTGGCAAGACGCGATGCAGGCCAAGTACTTCAGTTACATCCACATGATCGACCCCACCATCAAACGCATGGCCGCGCGCGGCGTGGGCAGCATCGTCAACGTGGTGGGCAATGGCGGCAAAGTGGCCAGCCCGATCCATTTGCCCGGCGGTGCGGCCAATGCAGCGCTGATGCTGGCCAGCGTGGGCTTGGCCAACGCCTATGCGGCGCAGGGCGTTCGGGTCAACGCGATCAACCCCGGCCTGACGCTGACCGACCGCCTGCAAGAGGGCATGGACGCCGACGCACGGCTCCAGGGCATTGGCACCGACGAGGCCATGCAGCGCGCTGTGGCGCGCATTCCGCTGGGCCGCATGGCCCGCCCTGAAGAAGTGGCCAATGCGGTGCTGTTTTTGGCCTCTGACCCCGCCAGCTACATCACCGGCGTGTGCATGAGCATGGACGGCGCCATGAACCCGATCGTGGTGTGACGCCATGCTGAACACGCTGCTGCG
>JAHECM010000268.1:3651-6098 GCA_024641725.1 Limnohabitans sp.
CCCGAATGGCTGTCCTTCATCCCCATGGTCTGGGGCGACTACTGGGTCATTGCGCTGGACCCGCAGTACCAGTGGTCCATCGTCAGTGAGCCTTCACGCCAGTACCTGTGGATCCTCTCGCGCACACCCACCTTGCCACGCGCCACCTACGAGCAGCTGCTCCAGCAACTGAGCGCGATGGGGTTTGATTTGAACAAAATCGAGGTCAGTGCCCCTTGAACACACGCTGATTGCACCCTGCAGTTCGCCCAGCTCAACGGCCCACGCGTGCCGACAGTTGTTCAACTTGTGCGGACAGCTCGCGCACCGCCT
Organism: Limnohabitans sp.; assembly: GCA_024641725.1. GTDB lineage: Bacteria > Pseudomonadota > Gammaproteobacteria > Burkholderiales > Burkholderiaceae_C > Limnohabitans_A. Next base: position 3,964 of record JAHECM010000268.1, read on the forward strand.
GCGTCAGGGCCAGCAGCTCTTGTTCTTTCATGAGGTCGATTTTTTCGTGCAGCAGCTCGATCTCCAGCTCGGCCTTCACATTGATCTCGTAGTCGTTCTGCGCGTGGCGCCTGTCCAGCTCCGACTGGCGGTTCTGGCTCATCATGATGGCCGGGGCCGTGTAGGCCGCCTGAAAAGACAGCAGCAGGTTCAGCAAGATGAAGGGGTAAGGGTCCCAAGCCTGGCTGCCTGCCAGCGCGTTGCCCGTGATCCAGATGGCGATCGCGGTGGTCTGAAACACAATGAAGCGCCAAGAACCGATCGTGGCCGCCACCTGGTCGGCCAGCTTTTGGCCCCGCGTGAGGGCCGGTGCCTCAAAGTGCACCCCCTCCACAGCCACCCGGGCAGGCCGCGTGCGCCTGTGCACGCGCCGGTGCGCCCGCAGCAAGGCCAATTGCTTGGCGTCTTCGGGCGACAGGCCCACAGGGGCATTCGCCACCTTGTCCGACGCGCCGTCCTTCATGGCCGTTTGAACCCGGTGCGCTCAAACACCCCTATGGCCTCGGGCGTCTGCAGGTGGCGGATGAACGCCGCCGCCGCAGGCTTGGCCTGCGCGCCTGCGCCCAAAAGTGCCGAGTACGTGGTGATTTTTTGCAGGCTGCTCGGCAGTGGCCCCACCAGCACCGCGCCCTGAACCGGCAGGATCTCGGTGATCTGCTGGATGCCGATCTCGATTTCGCCCTTGGCCACAGGCTCGACCACAAAGCCGACATCGCCCAAGGTGGTTTTGGCCTGCATTTGGGGGGCAATGCCCAGCTGCTCCAGTACCGCGGCAAAGTGCTTGCCGCTGGTGCCTTTTTGCGGGTCCATGTAGGTGATGGATTGGGCGCGCAACAGCGTCTGGCGCAGTGCATCGGGACTGGAAATGTCGGGTTGCGCAGCGCCCGCCTTGACCGCCACCCCGATGCCTACACTGCCCACCGGCACGGCAGAGCCCACCACGGCCCAGTTCTGGCGCTCGACCTCGGCCACGACTTCGGCAGACACCAAAAGCACGTCGGGCCTGCCGCCCGCGGCCAGGCGGCGCAACAGCACGCCCACCGGCGCGTAGTCCACGGTCAATCGGTGCCCTGTGCTGGCCTGAAAACCAGCCACCAAGGGCTCCATCGGGGGTTTCGTGGCCCCGGCACTCCAGACCGTCAGGTCTGCCGCATGGACCGCATGCGAGATGCCGCACAACAAAAGCAAGGGCAGGATGCGCCTGCGCAAAGCAAGCACCAGTGACTTGGGCATGTCATGCCTCCTCGTGCAAACAGGCCGACCTCGGGAGCGGGTCGGCCTTGGCGTGCAGTCTACCGTGGTGGGCGGCCACACCTTCTGGCCACACCTTTGAGGCGGGCGTTTGCCGACGGGCAGACCCCAAGGCATGCCTCGTGGCCGTTCAGTTCAGCGCACCCCCCGTGAGCGGCACGTCACCGGCGCTGGGGGCCGAGCCATCGAGCAAGGCATGCAACACACCCGTCAGCGCGGCCACCTGGGTGCCCAAGGGCAGGCTGGGCATGGGCGGTCCAGGCCAATGCGCGGCCTGCTCGGGCAACAAGGGCAGGTGCACAAAACCACTGGGCGCAGCACGCCCGGCCAGCGCGTGCTGCAAGGCATAAAACACCTGGTTGCAGACAAAGGTGCCTGCGGTTTGCGAGACCGAGGCCGGCAAGCCCGCTGCACGCAAGCGGTTCACCAGATGTTTGATCGGCAGGGTGCTGAAATAGGCTGCGGGTCCACCCGCCACCACCGGCAGGTCGATCGGCTGAGCGCCTGCGTTGTCGGCGATGCGCGCGTCCATGACGTTGATGGCCACGCGCTCGACCGAGATGTCGCTGCGGCCTTCGGCTTGGCCCAGTGCCAGCACGATGTCAGGCTGGAACTCGTCCAGAGCGCGGGTCAATGCGATAGCGGCTTGCGCAAACACGCAGGGCAACTGGATGGACCGCACCTGGGCCTGCGGTAACGACAGGCCACCCAGGGTGCGTGCCACTTCCCACGACGGGTTGATGCTTTGCCCGCCAAAGGGCTCGAAACCGGTGATGAGGATGCGCATGGTTTCATCCAGGTGACATGAGGGGCTTGCAGAGTGGCCGCTGTCCAAAGACACTGGC
>JAHECM010000268.1:6198-13044 GCA_024641725.1 Limnohabitans sp.
TTCAACGGCCAGCAGTGGGAGATGGTGCGCCCCTCGCCCTACGCCCGCCGCTTCACACTCAGCACGCCGTTTGCCCTGTCCGGCCCGGCCGCCGGGCACCCGCTGCTGCGCACCGAGGCCGACCCGCAAGGCCGCACCGTGCGGGGCACCTTGAACAACTGCGCCAGCAGCAAAACGCCCTGGGGCACCTACCTCTCGGGCGAGGAAAACTGGGCGTTTTACTTTGACGGCGGCCAAGACATCAGCCCGCACCATCGGCGCTGGGGCGTGCGCGAAAAAGGGTTTTACGGCTGGGCCCCGAGCGACCCACGCTTTGATGTCGCGCGCACACCCCACGAACCCAACCGCTTTGGCTGGGTGGTCGAAGTCGACCCGATGGACCCCACCAGCACCCCCGTCAAGCGCACGGCACTGGGTCGGGCGGCGCACGAGGGGGCTTGGGTGGCCCTGACCCGCGACCAGCGCGCTGTGGTGTATTCGGGCGAGGACGCCCGCTTCGAGTACATCTACAAATTCGTCAGCACCGCCCGCATGCAGCCGGGTGGGGCCCGGGCCAACCGCGAGCTGCTCGACCACGGCACGCTGTACGTGGCGCGCTTTGACGCGGATGGGCGCGGTGCCTGGCTGCCCTTGGTGCATGGCCAAGGCCCACTCACCGCAGCCAACGGCTTTGCCGACCAAGGCGAGGTGTTGATCAAGGCGCGCCAAGCCAGCGACCTGCTGGGCGGCACCAAGATGGACCGCCCGGAATGGCTGAGCATCGACAGCGCTTCGCGCTGGGTGTATTGCACGCTGACCAACAACAGCCAGCGCGGCCAAACCGGTTACCCGGGCGTGGACGCTGCCAACCCGCGTGCCAACAACAGCATGGGGCAAATCATCCGCTGGCTTGAAGACGGCGACCACGACGGCCTGCAGTTTTCATGGAACCACTTGGTGCTGGCGGGCGACCCGGCCAACGAACGCGCCGAGGCCCAAGGCAATGTGAAGGGCGACATGTTTGGCTGCCCCGACGGTTTGGGCTTTGCCCCCAATGGCCTGTTGTGGATCCAGACCGACGCCCACGCCACACAGATGTACAAGGGCGAGTTCAAGAACATCGGCAACAACCAGATGCTGGCCTGCGACCCGCAGACGGGTGAGATTCGGCGCTTTTTGACCGGACCGACGAACTGCGAGATCACCGGCATCGCCTTCACCCCCGACGGGCGCAACCTGTTCATCAGCGTGCAACACCCGGGCGAAACACCCACCGACCGCAGCGACCCGAAAAACCCCAGCCAGTACTCCAACTGGCCGGACTACCAAACAGGCGGCAGACCCCGCTCGGCCAATGTGGTGATCCGCAAGCGCGACGGTGGGGTCATCGGCAGCTGAGTTCGCCCTCATGACGTCCCCCAGTCTCGACCCGCTGGGTGCATCTGCTGGGCGCACCTGCCAACAACTGTTTATTTGTACAGTAAAATGGCGCTGTCATGGCTTTTTGCAGTTGCCTGACTTTTCTTCATGCGCCCCAGCTGGGGCGCATTTTTTTGCGCAAAAAAAAGCCTGGCCCCTGAAGGTCAGGCCTGGGCCTGCGAGAGGCCGTTTTATGGTGCGACGGCTTCGACAGCGATGTCGATGCGCACTTCGTCACCCACGTACGGCACGTATTTGCCAGCGTTGAACTCGGAACGCTTGATGGTGGTGAACGCGTTCGCGCCCAGTGCAGGCTTCTTCATCATGGGGTGAGGCATGGCCTGGAAACCGGTCACAGTCAAGGTCACGGGCTTGGTCACGCCTTTGATGGTCAAGTTGCCTTCAATGCTCTTGGGCTTGTCGCCTTCAAACACCACTTTGGTGGACTTGAAGCTGGCTGTTGGGAACTTGGCGGTGTCCAAGAAGTCTTCGCCCTGGATGTGGCCATCGAACACTTCAAAGCCGGTGTTGACCGCTTTCATGTCGATGGTGATGTCCACGCTGCCCGTCTTGGCTTCAGCGTCAAACACCACTTTGCCGCTGGTGTTCTTGAAGCTGCTCAGTTGGGTGGAGTAGCCAAAGTGCGAATACGAGAAACGCGGGAAGGTGTGGCTGGCGTCCACGCCATAGGTCACGGGTGCGGCGATGGCGCTGCCAGCCAGAGCGGCAAACAAGGCGGTGGCGAGGGAAAGTTGCTTGAGCGATTTCATAAAAACTCCAGGTTGAAAAATCATTTGAGGTTGAGGTTGAACTGCACGGTGATCTCATTGGCCACGACGTCGAACTTGGCCCACATGCCTTCGCCGATGCCAAAGTCAGCCCGCTTGAGCACGAAGCTGCCCACCAAGGTGGACGGCGGGTTGAGCTTGAGCGGCGTGCGCAGCTCGCGGGTTTGGCCCTTCAGGGTCAACTGGCCCACCGCCTCGTACTGGCCGGGGCCGGTGGGCTTGAGGCTTTGCAGCACATAGACGGCCTTGGGGTGCGCGGCCACGTTGAACCAGGCCTTGCCCACGACTTCTTGATCGGCTTCAGACGAGCCCGTGTCGATGCTGGCCAAGTCAATGTCCAAGCGGCCCGTGGCCTTGTCGGCCTTGGCGGTGTCGAGGTTGACTTGGACGCTGAACTTCTTGAACTTGCCGTCCATCGCCACGCCCATTTGCTTGTAGCTGAAGGTGACGCTGCTCTTGTCGGTCACAGCGGACTGGAAGGTGGCGGCTTGGGCCTGACCGGTCAGGGCCAGAAAGAGTGTGAATGCGAGGGTGGTTTTCATTGTTTTTCTCAGTGTGGGAGGTCAGAGTGCGAAGCCGCACCTGCGGTCAAATGGTGGAGGGTGTCGCGTTGGGGGTGGCGGCATCAACGCATCCGCCGCAGCGTGTCGTCTTTGAGCACCAAGTGGTGCCATAGCGCCGCGCCCACGTGGCCGGCCAAGGTCAGCATCAGCAACCAGTTGAGGACTTCATGGATTTCTTGCAGCAGGTGGCCCAGCTCTTTGTCGCGGCTGAGCAAGTCGGGGATGGGCAACACGCCAAACCACACCGTCTGAAAGCCTTTGGCCGAGCTCATCAACCAACCGCTGAGCGGGATCGCGATCATCAGGCCGTACAGCGCGGCATGGCCCACATGGGCCAGCCCGCGCATGAGTGGGGACATGGCCGTTGGCAGTGCCGGGGGCTGGTGCGTGACGCGCCAAGCCAGGCGCAGCCAGACCAGCAAGAACACAGTCACACCGGCCCATTTGTGCCAAGAATAGAGCTCAAGTTTTTGCGGTGACAGCGGCAAATCGTGCATGTAAATGCCCAAGGCCAGCAGTCCCAGAATCAGCACAGCCATCAGCCAATGCAGGCCTTTGGCGATCGGGGTGTAGGAGGTGTTCATGGTTCAAATTGCTCAATGAAAGACATAACCGTCCATGGCGATCACATGGTCGTCAATGCCACGGTAAAAGGCTTCGGGCTGTGCGCCAGCGCCCGCTGCGCCCAAGGCGGTGAACAGGGGCAACAGGTGCTCGTCGCGCGGGTGCGCCCGGCTGCCCGCCGCCTCGGTCTGCCGGTAGTTGAGCAAGGCGTCGGTGTGCTGGCCCGTCATCTGGGCATGGATCCAGTCGGCAAACTGCTGCACATAGTCGGGCGTGGGCTGGCCGGTCATGCTGACGATTTGCCAGTCGCGCAGGTTGTGTGTGATGTTGCCCGAGGCGACGATCCAGATGCCTTGTTGTGCCAACGGGGCCAGCGCCTGGCCCACGCGGTAGGCATGCTGGGGCCCGCCGTGGTGCTGCACAGACAGCGGGATCACCGGCACATCGGCGTCGGGAAACATGTGGCGCAGTGGCACCCACGCGCCGTGGTCCAAGCCGCGCTGCGCGTCTGTGGCCACGGGCAAGTCTGCGGCCTGCAATGCGGCCAGCACTTGCTGGGCCACTTCGGGGCAACCGGTGGCGGGGTACTGGATCTCAAACAGACGGGGGTCAAAGCCCCCAAAGTCGTGGATGGTGTCGAGTCGGGTGGCGGTGCCCACGGTTGGCACGGCGGTTTCCCAGTGCGGACTGATCACCACAATGGCGCGTGGCGTGGGCAGCTGGCCGACCACGCTGTGCATGGCGGCACCCGCTGCACCGGGCTGCAGCGCAAACATGGGAGAGCCATGGGGCACAAAGAGGACGGAGCGTTTCGTGTTCATGGGCGCCACTGTAGGGTGTGCTGATTGAAAGAAAAACCATCTAATCTAGGTATCTTTGTTGCATAATTTGCAACAATGGACAAACTCGATGCAATGCAAACCTTTGTGCGGGTGGCCGAAGCGGGCAGTTTCATTGCCGTGGCCAACCAGTTGCAGCTGGCCCGCTCGGTGGTCACCCGCCAAGTGGCGGCGCTCGAAAAGCACCTGGGCACCAAGCTCATCACCCGCAGCACCCGCAGCCTGACGCTGACCGCGGCCGGCTCGGCCTACCTCGAAAAATGCCGCGTGATCCTGAACATGGTGGACGCCGCCGAGTCCAGCCTGAGCGAAGAAAAAACCGTGCCGCGTGGGCGCATCCGGCTGGGCCTGCCACTGTCCTACGGGCTGCAAGTGCTGGTGCCTGTGCTGCTGGACTTTGCCCGCGATCAGCCCTTCATTGAGCTGCTCATGGACCTGTCCGACCAGCGCGCCAACCTGATCGAAGAAGGCCTGGATCTGTCGATCCGCATCACCGCCGATCTGCAACCGGGCGACATCGTGCGCCGACTCGGGCAGTGCCAACTGCTCACACTCGCCTCGCCGGACTACCTGGCGCAGCACGGCGAACCCCGTCACCCCAGCGACCTGCGCCACCACGAATGCCTGATCTACGCCAGCGACAGCAGCACCGCGACATGGGCCTACCAAGACGCTGGCCAGACACTGCAAGTGCCGGTGCGCGGGCGGATTTTGGCCAACAACGGCGGCGCGCTGACCGAGGCGGCGGCCCGTGCCATGGGCGTCACGCGCCAACCCGACTTCATCGCTGCGCCCTACTTGGCGCAAGGCCGGGTGAAGGCGGTGCTGCAGGACTATGAAACGGCGCCTTTGGGCATTTATGCGGTGCTGCCCAGCAACCGGTACATCCCGCACCGCGTGAGCGTGCTCATCGATCACCTCGCACAGGCGCTGAAGGCGGATAAGGTGCCAACGGCGGCTCAGGCAGCGCGTTGACCCACCGATGTGCCGGTGCAGTGCCACGGCTGCTGTGGCTCAGCGCAGCAGGCGCTGGATCTCGGATTTGAGCGAATCCACAGAAATCGGTTTGGAGACATAACCGTCCATGCCTGCGGCCAGATACCGTTCGCGGTCACCCTTGAGGGCATTGGCGGTGACGGCAATGATCGGGATGCGCTGGCGTTGCAGCTCAGACTCCATGGCGCGAATGGCTTGGGTGGCCTCAATGCCCCCCATCTCGGGCATCTGGATGTCCATCAACACAAAATCAAACGCGGTGGCCGCAAACGCGGCCACCGCCTCCACGCCGTTGTTGGCCAGGGTGACTTCGCAGCCCATGCGCGTGAGGATGATCTTGGCCAACATCTGGTTGACCGGCGTGTCCTCCACCAGCAGCACGCAGGAAGCCATGGCGGGCCAAACTGTGGGTGCATTGGCGTTTGCCCCCGGCTGCGCTTGGCTGTGCATGGTCGACCATCGGTTGAGCGTGGCGACCAGCTCTTGCAAGTCAATGGGTTTGACCAAAAAGCCCTGAATCCCATGGGCTTGCAACTCGTCTTGAGAGGTTTGCTCGCTCAGCGCACCCATCATGACCACGGTCAACTGGTCGGGTGTGCGCGTTTTGCGCAATTCGCTGACCAGCGCATAACCATCAATGTCGGGCATGCCCACATCGATCAGGGCGTAATTGGCAAGCAGCGCTTGCGATGAGTTCAAGGCTTGGGCCGCGCTGTCGCACACCACCGAATGCAGGCCTGCGGCATTCAAATTGCGCGCCAAAATGCGGCTGCTGCTGGCGTTGTCGTCCACCACCAGAACCGACTCTCCGGCCAAGCGGCTGCTGAGCTCGCCCGGCGCCACCAAGGCCGTCGGGGCAAGCCCCAAGTGCGTCGTGAAGCTGAAGGTGCTGCCTTGCCCCAAGGTACTGCGCACGCTGACCTGACCGCCCATCATTTCCACCAGGCTGCGGCTGATCGCCAGGCCCAAACCCGAGCCGCCAAAACGGCGCGCCGTGCTCGAATCGGCTTGGGTAAAGTTGTCAAAAATGAGCGCTTGCTTGTCCTCTGAAATGCCGATCCCCGTGTCCTTGATGTGGAACTGCAGCCACACCCCCTGCGCGCTGGGGGGGGTCTTCATGCGCTCCACCGCCAAGACGATTTCACCTTGCGCCGTGAATTTGATCGCGTTGCCCAGCAAATTCGTCAGCACTTGCTGCAACCGCAAAGCGTCCCCCACCAGCAATTGCGGCACATCGGCGGCAATGTCACACACCAGCTCCAGCTCTTTTTCGACCGCACGCAAAGACAAGGCTCGGCTCGACTGGCGCACCAAGGTGTGCACTGAAAATTCGTGGGGGTCCAAGTCCAGCTTGCGGGCCTCGATTTTGGAGAAATCCAAAATGTCATTGATCACCGATAGCAGGGACCGGGCCGATGTTTCGACCATCTCCAGATAACTGCGCTGCTCGTCGGTCATGCGTGTTTGCAGGCACAACTCCGTCATGCCCAAAATGCCATTCATGGGGGTGCGAATTTCATGGCTCATATTGGCCAAGAAATTGCTCTTGGACGCGTTGGCCGACTGTGCCTCGTCGCGCGCTTGCGAGAGCTGGGTTTCCGCCCTCAAACGCGCTTCCATGAACTCGTTGAAGGCGTGCACCACGGTGTGGATCTCATGGCTGCCCAAGTCCGGGATGGGCTCAACCACCTGACCGTT
>JAHECM010000280.1 GCA_024641725.1 Limnohabitans sp.
CTTGCAGGTGTACCGCAAGCCGCAGGCCACAAGCTTTGAGCGTGGCGCTGTGCGCGTGGACGACGGCGTGCGCGAGGGCGACACCATCAGCCCGTTTTACGACTCGATGGTGGCCAAGCTCATCGTGCACGGCGACACCCGCGAGCAAGCACTGGCGCGCCTAGACACCGCTTTGGCGCAAACCCAGATCGTGGGCCTGAACACCAATGTGCAGTTTTTGCGCTACGTCGTGCGCAGCGATGCGTTTGCCACGGCCCAACTCGACACCGCGCTGATCCAGCGCGAAAGCGCGGTCCTGTTCAAGCAAGACCCGGTGGGCTTGCCGGCCGCCGCCGCTGCGGTGGTCGCCCAGGCCTTGCACGCCGAACAAGCGGTGCAAGGCGCTGATCCTTTCAGCCGCCGAGACGGCTGGCAGTCGCACGGCACCACGCGCCGCCGCTTTGAGCTGGAGTTCGCCGGTCAAGCTGTGCGTGCGGTGCTGAGCTATGGCGCTCAGTTGCGGCTGCAAGTGGGCGAGGACGCAGAAAGCGCCTTGCAGTTCACGCCTCAAGGCGATGGCCTGTGGGTCCAGTTCAACGGCCAGCGCATCCACAGCACGGTGCATGCTCAGGGTGAACTGCGCCATGTGTTCACGCCTCAAGGCGCGACCCGCATCAGCCTGCTCGACCCGCTGGCTCATGCCGGAGAAGCCGCGCAAGAAGGTGGACGCTTGACCGCACCCATGCCGGGCAAGGTCGTGTCGTTTGCCGTCAAGGCGGGCGACAAGGTCAAAGCCGGGCAGGCCCTGGCGGTGATGGAAGCCATGAAGATGGAGCACACCATCAGCGCGCCCAAAGACGGCGTGGTGGCTGAGCTGCTGTACGCACCCGGTGACCAAGTCGCCGATGGGGCAGAGTTGCTCAAGCTGGGCTGACAAAATCTGCCCATGAACATCACCATCTGTTTTGAAAGGCTCGACCCAGCGCCCTGGGTGCTGGGCTTGCAGCAAGCTTTTCCAGAAGCTGCAGTGTCCGCCTGGGCCCCAGGCGCACCGCCTGCCGACCACGCCATCGTCTGGGCCCCGCCCCAGCGGTTCATCGACGAACAAACCTTAGGCGGACAAACCTGCGACGGACACAAGGGGCTGCAAACCCTGTTCAACATCGGCGCGGGTGTGGACGCCTTGCTCCAGCTCAAGCTGCCGCCGTCGCTGAAAGTGGTGCGCCTGGACGACGCGGGCATGTCGGTGCAGATGGCCGAATTCGTCTGCCACGCCGTGATCCGGCACTTTCGCGAATTCGACGGCTACGACGCCGACACCGCTGCTGGCAAATGGTCCTACCGCAAGCCGCGCAGCCGGGCCGACTTTGCGGTGGGCGTGATGGGCTTGGGCGTGTTGGGCGAGCGCGTGGCCAAGGCGCTGCAGGTGTTCGAGTTTCCGGTCAACGGCTACAGCCGCAGCGCCAAAGACCTGCCCGGCATCCGCTGTTTCGGCGGGGCGCAGGGCTTGCCCGAATTTTTGGCCGCCACGCGGGTGCTGGTCAACCTGATGCCGCTCACGCCAGAGACCGAAAATATCCTAAACAAAACCACGCTCTCGCAGCTGCAGCCCGGCGCTTACGTCATCAACGTGGCGCGGGGCAAGCATTTGGTGGAAGAAGACCTTTTGGCCCTGATCGACAGCGGGCACCTGGCCGGTGCCACCTTGGACGTGTTCCGCACGGAGCCCCTGCCGGCCGAGCACCCCTTCTGGCGTCACCCCAAAATCACCGTGACGCCCCACACCTCCGCCCGCACCTTGCGCGAAGAAAGCATCGCGCAAATCGTAGGCAAAATCCAAGCTCTGCAGCGTGGAGAACCGATCAATGGTGTGGTCGATCATCAGCGCGGTTATTGAAAGTTTTTATGTCCTTGCCCTCCCGCGTTCAACTCATCGATGTCGGCCCCCGCGACGGTCTGCAAAACGAAAAGCAGCCGGTGCCTGCCGCCGTCAAGGTCGAGCTGGTGCACCGCTTGCAGGCCGCAGGCCTGACCGAGATCGAGGTCACCAGCTTCGTCAGCCCCAAGTGGGTGCCGCAAATGGCCGACAACGCCGACGTCATGGCGGGCATGCAGCGCCAAGCGGGTGTGCGCTACTCGGTGCTCACGCCCAATGCGCAGGGCTTTGCAGCGGCCCGCATAACACGGCCCGACGAGATCGTGGTGTTTGGTGCGGCCAGCGAAGCCTTCAGCCACAAGAACATCAACTGCTCCATCGCCGAGAGCATCGAGCGCTTTGCCCCCGTGGTGCAGGCCGCGCTGGCGGCGGGCATCGCGGTGCGTGGCGCGATGAGCTGCACCGTGGCCTGCCCTTACGAAGGCGATGTGGCCCCCGAGCGTGTGGCGTACCTGGCCAGCCTGATGAAGGGCATTGGTGTGCAGCGCGTGGACGTGGCCGACACCATCGGCGCGGGCACCCCGCTCAAGGTGCAGCGCGCCATCGAGGCCACGCTGGCGCACTTTGATGTGGACCACATTTGCGGCCACTTCCATGACACCTATGGACAGGCGCTGGCCAACACTTTGGCCGCGTTGCAAATGGGGGTGTGGAATTT
>JAHECM010000285.1 GCA_024641725.1 Limnohabitans sp.
GCGATGGTCTTTTTGCACCGATTCGGCGGCGGCGTTGAAATTGACCACGGCGGGCAAGAACATGGCGTTCAAGGTGCCGTGGTGCAGGCGCGGGTTCACGCCGCCCAGGCTGTGGCTGAGGCTGTGCACGCAGCCCAGCCCTTTTTGGAAGGCCATGGCGCCTTGCATGCTGGCGCTCATCATGTTCAGGCGCGCTTCGCGGTCTTGGCCGTTGGCCGTGGCGCGCTCGATGTGGGCCCAAGCGCGCTGCAAGCCGTCCAGCGCGATACCGTCTGCCGGAGGGTTGAAGGGCGCGGCCATGAAGGTTTCCATGCAGTGCGCCACCGCGTCCATGCCGGTGGCAGCGGTGAGCATGGGCGGCAGGCCAAAGGTCAGCTCGGGGTCGCAAATGGCGGCTTTGGGCACGATGAACCAGCTGTGAAAGCCGACTTTTCGGCCATCGTCCAGGATCAAAATCGCGCCGCGCGCCACCTCAGAGCCTGTGCCCGCGGTGGTGGGCACCGCTATCAAGGGGGCCACGCGGTCGGTGATCTTGAGCGAGCCGCCCTCGATCGTGGCGTAGGTTTTGAGCGGACCTTCGTGCGTGGCGGCGATGGCCACCCCTTTGGCGCAATCGATGGCCGAGCCGCCCCCCACGGCAATCAGGCCGTCGCAGCCCTGTTGTTTGTAAATGGCCGCCGCCGCGCGCACTGCAGCCTCTGTGGGGTTGCTGGGGGTTTGGTCAAACACGCTGACTTGCAAGCCGGGCAGGGCGGCCAGCGCTTTGTCCAAAATGCCCACGGCCTTGACGCCCGCATCGGTCACGATCAGCGGCTTGTGGATGCCCACGCGTTCACATTCGGCCTTGAGCAGTTGCAAAGCACCAAAGTCAATCTGGATTTGGGTGATGTACTGGATGCTGGACATGAAAACTCTCCAAGGGGGGCCACCGTCAACGCTGCGGGGTTCACTTTCATTGTGAAGGAGGAATCCGCCAACCGCGCTGCAAAGGCCCTGTCCGTCCGTCACGTTGGCGATAGCAAAGTGGCCGGTCGTTGTAGGATCAAGCCCCATGAGCAGCCACCACACCCACCCCCGATCCTTGTTGTCAGACGCCGCCCGCTTGCTGATCGAGCGCATCCACCGTGCCGGCCGCCCGCCCATGCAGGCCATGAGCGCACTGCAAGCCCGGGCTTTTTATGACATTGGTGGGCCGCTGCTGGACCTGCAGCCGCCCCCAGCGGTGGACCGGGTGCAAGACTTGCACATTCCGGCCCGAGACGGCCACGCCATGCCCGCCCGCCTGTACGCGCCACGCAGCGACTCGCCCCTGCCTGTCCTGCTGTACATCCACGGCGGCGGCTTCACGGTGGGCAGCTTGGCCACGCACGACGTGCTGTGCCGCCAACTCAGCCGCCATGCGCATTGCGCGGTGGTGTCGCTGGACTACCGGCTGGCTCCGGAGCACCGTTTTCCGACGGCCGTACACGACGCTTGGGATGCACTGCAGTGGCTGGCCGGGCAGGGCGAGCAACTCGGGCTGGACAGCCGCCGTTTGGCGGTGGGTGGCGACAGTGCGGGCGGTACTTTGGCCGCGGTTTGCGCCCTCATGTCGCGCGACGCGGGGCTGAAGCTGCGCCTGCAGCTGCTGTTTTATCCCGGCACCACCTCGCACCAAGACACCGCCTCGCACCAAGCCTTTGCCAACGGATTTTTGCTGGACAAAGCCACGGTGGACTGGTTTTTTGAGCAATACATCGACCTCAAAGACCGCGAAGACTGGCGCTTTGCGCCCCTCAATGCCAACGACCACAGTGGGCTGGCCCCCGCTTGGGTGGGTCTGGCCGAATGTGACCCGCTGGTGGACGAGGGTGTGCGCTACGCCGACACCCTGCGCATGGCCGGCGTGGCGGTGGACTTGGAAATTTACCGAGGCATGGTCCACGGCTTCATCACCATGGGCCGCGCCATTCCCGATGCCTTGAAAGCCCACGCCGATGCGGGCCGGGCCCTGAAACTCGCTTTTGAAGGTTGACCCAATGAAACGCCAGGACTTCCGTTTTTCTCACCGCATGCGCGTGCGCTGGGTCGAGGTGGACATGCAGAAAATCGTCTTCAACGGCCATTACCTCATGTACTTCGACACCGCCGTCACCGATTACTGGCGGCAGCTGGCCATGCCCTATGCCGAGACCATGCACCAGTTGGGGGGTGACCTGTACGTCAAGAAAGCCAGCGTCGAGTACCACGCCAGCGCCGAGATGGACGATTTTTTGGATGTGTGCATGCGCTGCGACCGGATTGGCAACTCGTCCATGACGTTTGCCGGGGCGATTTTTCGGGGGGACGAGCTGCTCATCACCAGCGAGCTGGTGTATGTGTACGCCGACCCGGTGGCCAAAAAGAGCCAAACCATCGCCCCCGCGCTGCGCGACATGCTTGAAGCCTTTGAACGGGGCGAAGACATGGTGCAACTGCACCTGGGTAGCTGGCACGACCTTCAGAAATTGGCCAGCCCTTTGCGCACCGACGTGTTTGTGCACGAGCAAAAAGTCCCAGCCGACATGGAGTGGGACAGCGACGACGAAA
>JAHECM010000274.1 GCA_024641725.1 Limnohabitans sp.
AACGGCGTGAGAAAATCACGCCGTTTTTCATTCATCAGGGCCTGTCAAGCCCACGACCATGATCCCCTCTGCAGCCTCCCCCCGCGAATTCACACTGAGTGATTTCGACTTTGCCCTCCCCCCCGAACTGATCGCCCAGCACCCTGCCGCCGAACGCAGTGGCTCGCGCTTGCTCGACGGCTCAACGCCCACGGTGGTGGACCGCATCTTTCGCGAGCTGCCCAGCTTGCTCAACCCGGGCGACTTGCTGGTGTTCAACGACACCAAGGTGGTCAAGGCGCGCATCTTTGGCGAGAAGGCCTCTGGCGGCAAGCTGGAATTGCTGATCGAGCGGGTGCTGCCGGGCCAGCAAGTGGTGGCGCACATGAAGGTGAGCAAAAAGCCGCTGGTGGGCGGCAAGATGTTCATGGCGGGTGGCGCACGCCACGGCGGCTTTGACGCCGAACTGCTGGGCCGTTGGCCTGACGACAACGGCCAGCTGTTCCATCTGCAGCTGAGCGACGAGCCGCACGCCTTGATGGAACAGCACGGCCATGTGCCGCTGCCGCCCTACATCGCGCACACCGACACCGCCGAAGACGCGCAGCGTTACCAGACGGTGTTTGCGCGTGCCCCCGGCGCCGTGGCCGCGCCCACGGCGGCGCTGCATTTTGACGAGGCTTTGCTCGCCCAGTTGGCCGATCGCGGCGTGCAGCGCGCCAGCGTGACGCTGCATGTGGGTGCGGGCACGTTCCAACCGGTCAAGACCGAGAACATTGCCGAGCACACCATGCACCGCGAGTGGTACGAGGTGCCCGAAGCCACGCAGCAGGCCATTGCCGCGTGCAAGGCGCGTGGCGGCAAGGTGGTGGCGGTGGGCACGACCACGGTGCGCACGCTGGAGTCGTGGGCGCAGTCGGGGCTGGCCAGTGGTGACACGCAAATTTTCATCACCCCGGGCTTTGAATTCCAAGTGGTGGACCGTTTGGTCACCAACTTTCACCTGCCCAAGAGCACGCTGATGATGCTGGTCAGTGCCTTTGCGGGCTACGAGCACATCATGGGCCTGTACCGCCACGCGATCGCGCAGCAGTACCGGTTTTTCAGCTATGGGGATGCGATGCTGTTGAGCCGCGTTTGAACTGCACGACGGATGTTTCCACCGCCGAGGGTGCCCTGGCAGCGATTGAAGACGGCTTCCATTTTCTGAGTCGTTCGCCTTTTTCTTGCCGGAAGGCGGCTCAGGGCGCACACGGCCCCTTGCTGCGCGAATCGATCATTTCATTGGGTGCCTCGGGCTATGTGGCACTTTTCGAAATTGACAATGCCAGCTCGGTCACCGTACTGGCCATCCGGCACCAACGCGAGAGCAACTACCACTGACCCGCATTCAAGCGCTCAATTGCAAAAACACCCGCCCCCCCTCGATCTTGACCGGCCAGGTCTTGGCGGGCTCGGTTGCTGGGCCACAGGCCACCGAACCGTCGCGCAAGCTGAATTGCGCTTGATGGAAGGGGCATTCCACACGATCGCCCTCCACAAAACCGTCGCACAGCTTGGCGTTGCCGTGGCTGCACAGGTTGTTGATGGCAAACACTTCGCCTTCGACGCTGAACAAGGCAATGTCTTGCCCCTCGGGGGCCACGGCAATGCCAGCGCCTTCAAACAAATCGGCCTCGGCGGCCACGTCAATCCAGTTGCTCATAGGGGGCTCGTGTTCAGATGGGGTAGATGATGGCGTTGGGGATCATTTCGCTGTCGTACACGCACAGGCGCTCGGCAAACTTCAGGCCCTCGGGCGTGGGCACGATGGTGTCGATGTAGCGGCCCACATTGAACACGGTACTGGCTTTGTCCAGCTTGGTGCGAAACACCGCGTAGTTGGCCTCGCTGTGGATGCACCCGGCTTCGACCTTGCGCACCACGGGCGCACCCACCACATGGCGCTGGTAATAGGGGTCGTGGTAGAGCGTCTCTTGGATGCCGTAGACCCGGTCTTTCAGCATGCCTTTGCTGGTGAATGACAGCGTGCACAGCGGAAAACCACGCTCGTGGTTTTCTCGTGGGATGAGTTTGTAGACGCATTGCTCGGTGAAAAATTCAGGCCACAAATCCCACTGACCACTGTCCACCGCCTGGGCGTAATCGGCGTACAGGCGGCCCAGGGCCATGTGGGTTTCAAAGTTTTCCATATTCAGCTTGATCATGTGGTTCATCTGGTTCAGGCCTCCATCACTTTGCGCCAGTATTCGTACATGCCCCGAATGAGCGTTTCGGTCACCATGTGGTCGGTGTCGCCCACCTCACGCCCCCCCAGCTCCACCAGCATGCTGTGCTCGGGCTTGGTCTCAAAGGCTTGTTGCGAGAACTCGATCACCTCGCCGTCGTCCGCGCTCACAAAGCCCGCTGGGCCAAACAGGTTGGACTGGCGCAAGCGGCGCTCGGTCATCTCGGGCGTGTCGTCTGCAAAGCCAAAGTGCGTCCACACAAAGTCAAACGCACCGTGCCCGTCGGGCTGGATGTGGCGGGTGGACACGCTGTTGACCTGCTGCTGAAAAATCACGCTGGGGAACAGCGTCATCATCACCGCCGTGGGCATGGTCTCGTCCAGTTGCCACCAAGGCTCGGGCACGATGTCCAGAAAACTCGGGTCGTTGAGCTGCATGCTTTCTTTGAAGCTGCTGACTTGCGTGACCTGCGACGCTGCACCCGTGGCCTGGCCCGCGCTGCCCCGGGTCGAGACCATGGCCGCGTGGCGGTGGTGCGCGTCCATGCGCAGCTCGCTTTTGTTGTCGGCGCGCCAAAGGCCAAAGGTCACAAACCAGGTGTGCAGCAAACCGGGGTGGTAGGGGTCTTTGATGTTCTCTTGCATCAGCTTCCAGTTGCCCGGAATGCGCTGGCGGTTGTAGCCCAGCACCACCAGCTGGCGACCGTTGAACAGGCGGTCAAAGTAACGCAAGATGGCCGGACCCATGTAGTCTTCGAGCGACTCGACGCCGTGGTCAAACGAGGCAAACACCACCCCGCCCCGTGTGGCCACTTTGAGCGCCGTGAGGCCGTGGTCTTTGAGGTTGAAGTCGGCGGGCATGCCGCCGTTGACCTTGCCGTCTTGACGCACACCGCGCCTGAAGGGCACGCCTTGCAAGTCGCCCTTGAGCGTGTAGCTCCACTGGTGGTAGGGGCAGACAAACTCTTTTTTGTGGCCATGGCGCTCGCGGCAAAACTGCATGCCCCGGTGGGCGCAGACGTTTTCCACCACATGGATCTGGCCGTCGTCGGCGCGGGTCATGATGACCGAGCGCTCGCCCACCACGGTGCGCTTGAAGTCGCCCGGACTCGGTACCTCGGCTTCCAGGCCCACATAGCTCCAGTGGCCTTTGTAAAAGAAGCGCTCCAACTCTTTTTTGTGGCGCGCTTCGTCGGTGTAAACGGCAAACGGAATGCGGCTGGTGCCGTCCGTTTCCCAGTGGATGGGGTGTTCCGTCATGCGGGGTGTCTCCTCAAATGCTTTTTTTGTGCAAGCGCCGCCCTCGCCGCGAGGAATTTGCAAACTGCAGCTGCGCAGTGAAGGCCCCATCGCGACGGGGCATCGCTCCTGCTCAGGCGTTCATCATGCGCAAAGCCATGAAATCCGTAAATCGAAATTCAAAGATAATCATCATTCAAAAATCAAATATAACCCCATGGAAATCGCCCGCCTTGACCTGAACCTGCTGCGGGTGTTTCACCACCTCCTGCGCGAAAAGCGCGTCTCGGCTGTGGCCACCGTGCTGGGCATGAGCCAGCCCGCCGTCAGCAGCGCACTGGGCCGCTTGCGCCTGAACTTGGGCGACGCGCTGTTTTTGCGCACCCAAGCCGGCATGGTGCCCACGCCTTATGCCCTGCAACTGGCCGAGCCGGTGGCGCAGGCGCTGGACCTGCTACAGCAAGCGCTCAATGTGCGTGCCAGCTTTGACCCCGCCCACAGCACCCGCCGCTTCACCTTGGCCATGACGGACGTGGGGGAGATGTATTTTTTGCCCGTGCTGGTCGATGCCCTGGCCCAACAAGCCCCCGGCGTCACCCTCAACGTGGTAGCGGTCACCAGCGCCAGCCTCAAAGAAGACATGGCCAGTGGCCGCGTTGATTTGGCGCTGGGCCTGCTGCCGCAGTTGCAGGCCGGGTTCTTTCAACAAGCCTTGTTTCACCAGTCCTATGTGTGCTTGATGCGCCAAGGCCACCCCTTGGCGGCGGCAGGTGCGCTGACGCTGGCGGCTTTTGCCCAAGCGCAGCATGTGCGCGTGACCGCTGCGGGCACAGGCCATGGCCGGGTAGACGCTGCGCTGGAAAGCCAGGGCCTGCAAAGAAACATCCGCCTCACGGTGCCGCACTTCGTGGCCTTGGGCGATGTGCTTGGCCATGCCGACCTGATCGCCACCGTGCCCGAGCGCTTTGCCCAGCGCGTTCTTCAGCCTTTTGGCCTGACCACCCGCCCCCTGCCCCAGCCCCTGACCGTGGAGGGCAGCGCCATCCACCAGTTTTGGCATGGCCGACTGCACCAAGACCCCGGCCACCAGTGGCTGCGGGCGCAGGTGTCGCAGTGCTTCAGCGATCTGCCCGCGCAAGCCGCGCTGGGTGATTGATGCGGCGTGGGTTCAGCGCCGCTGAAACGGCAACTGGTACAGCCAGACCGGGCGGCCGTCTTCGCCATACACCACCGCTTGGGGCTGCAACTCACGCGCCTCGAACTCCAAGCTGACCAGCCAAGCTCCGGGGCGCAGCTGCGACTGGGCTTTGGCCACCGCGCGCGGCATGCTTTCTGGGCGCTGGAACAGATAGACCATGTCAAACCGGCCCCAATCGGCCAGCCAAATGTCGCCCTGGCGCACCCGCGCATACGGGCAACGCAAGGCGCTGAGCACCCGCAGCAGCCAGCTCATCTCGATGCCGTGCAACTGCGCCTGCGCGAATGCCCCACGCAAAGCGATCAAACCATCCCCCAAGCCACTGCCCGCGTCCACAATGTGCGCGCCTGCGGGCAACTGGATGTGGCGCGACACATCGCGCAGGGCTTTGCGCGGGGTTGGAAACAAAGGCGCGTCGCGCCAAGCGCTGCGCGGATAAATCACCAAGACCAGCGCCAGCAAACCCAGCCAAGCCCAAGGCGACACACTCAGGCTGGCCGACGAAGCCATCACCGACAACGGAAAACCCAGCGCCACCAAAGCCCGGCGCATGGTGGTGCTGGCCCACACCGTGAGCACACCGCCCCACAGCGTGGCCACAAGCAAAGCCACACCCTCGGGTGCGCCCGCCCACAACAAGGCTTTGAAGCAAAGCCAAGAAGTGCTCCAGGCCAGCAAGGCGGGGATGGGCCAAGTCATCGGTTTCATGGTGAGCGATCTTAGAGCAGACGCCCCTCCCCCACTGAGTTGCACCCCTCGGTGTTGCACTCTGACTTGGGGGGCGGTCTCTACAATCTCCCCCATGCTGAAATTTGACCTCCTGAAAACCGATCCATCCAGCCACGCCCGACGCGGCACGCTCACGCTCAACCACGGCGTGGTGCAAACCCCCATCTTCATGCCCGTGGGCACCTACGGCACCGTCAAAGGCGTGATGCCGCGCAGCCTGCACGAGATGGGCGCACAGATCATTTTGGGCAACACCTTTCACCTCTGGATGCGCCCGGGGCTGGACATCATGCAAGGCTTTGGCGGCCTGCACCAATTCGAAAAGTGGGACAAACCCATCTTGACCGACTCGGGCGGGTTTCAGGTCTGGTCGCTGGGCGAGATGCGCAAAATCACCGAAGAAGGCGTGACCTTTGCCAGCCCCGTGAACGGCGACAAGCTGTTCATGTCGCCCGAAGTGAGCATGCAGATTCAGACCATCTTGAACTCGGACATCGTGATGCAGCTCGACGAGTGCACGCCTTACGAGACCAAGGGCCACCTGACCACCGAAGCCGAAGCGCGCAAAAGCATGGAAATGAGCCGCCGCTGGGCTGTTCGCTCCAAAAATGAATTTGCACGCCTTGAAAACCCCAACGCGCTGTTTGGCATCGTGCAAGGCGGCATGTTTGAAAACCTGCGCCAAGAATCGCTGGACGCGCTGGTGGAGATGGACTTTCCAGGTTATGCCGTAGGCGGCGTGAGCGTGGGCGAGCCCAAAGAGCAGATGCTGCAGATCATGGCGCACACCCCGCACCGCCTGCCTGCCCACAAGCCCCGCTACCTGATGGGCGTGGGCACGCCCGAAGACCTGGTGCAAGGCGTGGCCGATGGCGTGGACATGTTTGACTGCGTCATGCCCACCCGCAATGCCCGCAACGGCACGGTGTTCACCCGCTATGGCGACCTCAAGCTGCGCAATGCCCGCCACAAGAACGACCCGCAACCGCTGGACACCAGCTGCACCTGCCACGCGTGTGCGGGCACGTCAGGCGTGTCGTGGGACGACGGCGGGCGCGAGGGCTTCAGCCGCGCTTACATGCACCACCTGGACCGCTGCGGCGAGATGCTCGGCCCCATGCTCACCACCATCCACAACCTGCACTACTACCTGAACCTGATGCGCGAGGTGCGCGAGTCGCTGGACGCGGGGCAGTTCTCCGAGTTCCGGGCGCGGTTCAAGTCTGACCGCGCACGCGGCGTTTGAGGAAGCACCGTGGCCATCCCCATTCGTTTTGTCGACGTTGACCGCAGCGAAACCTGGTCCAAGTACAGCAAGGGCCTGTGCGACAGCTGCGTCGCCCATTGCTGCACCATGCCCTGCGAGGTCAAGCTGCCCGACCTGATCCGCTTGCAACTGGTGGACACGTTTGAAGCAGAAAACGAAGAGCCCAAGCAGATCGCCAAGCGCCTGACCAAGGCGGGCGTGGTGGAGCACTTCAACTTCAAAAACAGCATCTTCACCCTGGCCAGAGGCCGTGGGGGTGACTGCTACTTTTTGGACGGCAAGACGCGCCGCTGCACCGTATACGAGCAACGCCCCAGCACCTGCCGCACCCACCCGCAAGTGGGGCCCAACCCGGGCTACTGCCCTTACGAGCCCAAAAGCAAACGCTAGGCCGCGTGCTTTGCGCCGGTCAGCCGGCCCCACGCCAAACGTGTGATGAGGACAGGCTCACCTCAAATCTGAACCCGCGTGCCCAGCTCGACCACGGCGTTGTCGGGCAAGCGAAAGAATTCCACCACGCCGCTGGCATTGCGGTTCATGGCGGCAAACAGTTTTTCACGCCACTGCGCCATGCCCGCGCCGGGGGTGGACACCACGGTTTCGCGGCTAAGGAAATACGTGGTTTCAAACGCTGAAATGTTCAGCCCATGTGCTGCACAGCCACTGAGGGCCAGGGGCACATCGGGGTTGTTCATGAAGCCGTAGCGCACCACCACGCGCCAGAAGTGCTGGCCCAAGGGCTGCACCTGCAAGCGATCTTGCTCGGCCACCCATGGCACTTCGTCAAACATCACCGTGAGGATCACGTTTTGTTCGTGCAGCACTTGGTTGTGCTTGATGTTGTGCAGCATGGCTTGCGGCACCGTCTCCGGATTGGCCACCGGATACACCGCTGTGCGGGGCACACTGTGGGGCGGGTGAGCTTCCAGCATCTCGATGAACGAGGCCAACTCCAACCCGTCTTGCCGGATGGTCTCGACCAACAATTCACGGCCGCGCGCCCAAGTGGTCATGAACAGGAACAGCAGCAAACCCATGGCCAGAGGGAACCATCCTCCATCCCACAACTTGATGGCGCAACCCGCAAACAAAAACAAGTCCGCCAACAGGAAAAAGCCCGTGGCCCCCAGAGCCAGCGCCAGCGGCAACTTCCAGGCTTTGTAAATCACAAAAAATGTCAACGCAGTGGTGATGGCCATGGTCAACGTGACCGCAATGCCATAGGCCCCGGCCAAGGCCGACGAGCTCTTGAACGCCAACACGGCCAGCACCACGCCGACCAGCAAAGCACGGTTGACGGCAGGAATGAATATCTGGCCAGACTCTTTCTCTGAGGTGAAATGGATGTCCATGCGCGGCAGAAATCCCAGCAAGATGGCTTGCCGCGTCATCGAATAAGCCCCAGAGATCACTGCCTGCGAAGCGATGATGGCCGCCAGCGTAGACAGCACCACCGCCCCCACCATCCAAGACTCGGGGAACATCCGGTAAAACGGGTTCTCCAGTGCGGTAGGGTCTTGCATCAACAAGGCGCCCTGTCCCATGTAGTTCAGGGCCAGCCCTGGCAATACCAAGGTACTCCAGGCCAGCTGAATGGGCTTGCGGCCAAAATGACCCATGTCGGCGTACAGCGCTTCAGCGCCGGTCAGCGCCAGCACCACGGCCCCTATGGCGGCCAGCACCATTGGGCCACGCTCTACCAAAAAGTGCCAGGCATGCACCGGATTGAGCGCCTGCAAGATGGCGGGTTCACGGGCGATGTGCATGAGCCCCAAGGCCCCAAGCGTGAAGAACCACAGCACGATCACCGGGCCAAAGAAACGCCCGACCGAATGGGTGCCAAAACGCTGCACCGCAAACAGGCCCAACAGCACCACCACAGACAACGGCACCACATAAGGCGTCATGGCGGGTGTGATGACCTCGATGCCTTCGATGGCACCGATCACCGAAATCGCCGGGGTGATGATGCTGTCGCCATAAAACAGCGTGGCCCCAAACAAGCCCAGCAAGAGCAAGGCCTGACGCAGGCGCGGAGAATCCTGAACGGCACGGGCCGCCAAAGCAGTCAGCGCCAAGCCGCCGCCTTCGCCCCGGTTGTCGGCACGCAAAATCAGGACCACGTATTTGAGCGTGACCACCAGCATCAGCGCCCACAAGATGACCGACACCACGCCAATGATGTTGTGCGCGTTCAGGGCCACCCCGGTGTGCGGCGCAAACACCTCCTTGACGGTGTACAAAGGGCTGGTGCCAATGTCGCCATAGACCACGCCCAGCGCAGCCAGCGTCAACGCACCCAAACCATGGCGGGCCGAGTGTGCAGACCCTTCAGAAACAACAGCAGACATGGCAACAGCAAGAAGTGAAGAAGTCCACAGCTTGACCGTTTGGGCATCAGGAACGCATAAGTCTTTGTCGCCCGTCA
The DNA here is from genome assembly GCA_024641725.1 of Limnohabitans sp. Classification (GTDB taxonomy): domain Bacteria; phylum Pseudomonadota; class Gammaproteobacteria; order Burkholderiales; family Burkholderiaceae_C; genus Limnohabitans_A. The sequence continues at coordinate 9,068 of JAHECM010000274.1, forward strand.
GGCAGGTGGCAGCGCCTCTGCCAATTTGTAGCCCACGCCGGGCTCGGTCAACAGCCATTGGGGCTCGGCCGCAACGGCTTCGAGTTTGGCCCGCAACTGACCCATGTAAAGCCGCAGGTAATGCACTTGATCCACATGTTCGGCACCCCACACATCGAGCAACAACTGGCGGTGCGTCACCACCTGGCCAGCTTGCCGCGCCAAACGGGCCAACAGTTTGAATTCCGTGGGGGTGAGGCGCACACCCTGACCCCGCAAGAGCACTTGGTGCCTCGCCAAATCGATTTGCAAAGCCCCCACTTGATAGCTCAGCACCGTGGCCTGTACTGCCACCCCACGGTGCCGCAAGCTCACCCGGATGCGCGCCAAAAGCTCCTGAATGCTGAACGGTTTGACCAAGTAGTCGTCGGCACCGGCATCGAGCAGGCGCACTTTGCCCACATCGTCAGGGCGCGCCGAGATCACCAGCACCGGCAAGCTGCGATGCTGCCGCACCCATGCCAGCAAGTCCCCCCCATCGGCATCGGGCAAGCCCAGATCGAGCACCACCAAGTCCACTGGCTGCGGGTGGTGCGTGAGCAAGGCCATCGCATCGGCGCAGCTGCCCGAGCCAGTGACGGCATACCCTTCGGTCTCCAGTGCCGACTGAAGCGTCTGACGCAAAGCCCGATCGTCTTCCACCAGCAAAACGTGCATGCTCATTCAGCCAGCTCCTGCGGCTGGTCCGTGGGCTGAAGTCGTATCGGCATGTGCAGCCGCACCACCGTGCCACCCCCTTCACGAGGCTCGATCCACAGCCGCGCCTGGTGAGCCCTGGCAATGGCCCGACAAAGCGCCAAGCCCAAACCCATCCCCCTGCGGGCCGTGGCATCTTGTCCTGGGTCTGGCCGTCCACTGCCCTGCATGCGGCAAAACGGGTCGAAGACTTTTTCACGCCATGGTGCCGGGATGCCCGCCCCACGGTCCATCACAGCCAACTCGATCACCCCCACTTGCGCCCGCGCCTGCAAAGTCACACCGGCCTGCTGTGGGCTGTAATGGATCGCGTTGTCCACCAGGTTCTCTAACAACTGAACCAACATAATCGGCTCACACCACAGCAAAGGCAGCCCGGCAGGCACCTCAGTCTGCAAAACACGGTCAGGGTAACGGCGTCGGCCAGCGGCAAGCACAACCCCCACCAACTCTTCGACCGACTCCCAGCTGCACTGCAGGGGGGCATCGAGCGCATCCAGGCGCGCCAGCTGCAAGGTGTTGCTGGTGATGCGGTGCAAGTGACCAGCCTCGTCCAAGATGGTTTGCGCATGCTGGGCAATGCGCGGGTCCTGCAATTGCGCGGCCTGCGCTCCAATGAACGACGCAGCCCCGGTCATGGTCGCCAATGGCGTGCGGTAATCGTGCGAAATAGCAGCCAGCAATGTGTTGCGCAACTGCTGGGCCTGCAAATGGTCCTGGGCCTGCTGAGCCTGCTGGCGCGACTGTTGACGCTCGATTTCATCGGCCAGCAAACGGGTCAGGCTTTGCAGGGCAGCCAGCGATGGCTGGTCGTCACGCACCCGCGTGGGCTCAGGCACCAGCGCCAGGGCCCCAATGACACGCACACCAGCACGCAGGGGCAACACCCGCACAGGCAAGTGGTCATAGCGCCCGGTGCCCGGTCCGATCGCGCTTTGCTCTTGCATACAAGCCACCAACATGGGCTCTAAGGTGGACAAAGAACCGGTCTGCCCGTCAGGCCCAAAGCAAACATTGCCCTCTTGTGAAGACCCCACCAGCAACACCGACACGCTGCACCCGGTCCAGTCGCTCAACAAGCGCTGGGCCACGCCCATTTGCGCAGGCACGCCGCTCGCTTGCTGCAACTGCGTGACCCACGTCTGCTGCTGGCGCGCCTGCTCGGCCGCCAGTGCTTGGACCATGGCATGGCTGCGCAAGCGGGCCGTCAGCACACTGATCACGCTGCTGGTGCACAGCAAAGTGAGCAAGAGCAGCAAGTCCTGATGCAAGTCCACATGAAAGGTGAACCGGGGCGGCACGGCATACCAATTGAAGCCTGCCACTGCGACCGCTGACACCGCCACCGAGACGCTGGCCGACAACCAAAAACTCGCCAGCGTGCTGCAAAGCACCAGCAACAACGCCAGATTGCCCAGGCTCCAGTCGCCACCGAGCGCCCCCATGAGGACGGCAAAAAATACCCACACGGCGACGGCAGGCCAAAAATCAGGCAAACGGTTTCGCAAGCGTTGAAGGAACAGGGTTGGCGACATACCGGCTCAGATTAGCAGTTGACGCATCTGTAAAGCATAAGGACGACGATGCACTCGCCCGGCCATGCGGGTCAATCGGCCACAAACACCGTCAACACGCCGGTATAGCCATACAATTGCTGCCCTGCGATCTCGCCAGCGGCATAAAAGCCGACCAGGGGCACATCGCCCAGGGCGTGGCGAATGATCTGCATCTCGGCGCTGGGCCCACCAAAGTGCCCGCCGCCTCGCCCGGTGCAGCTGACGTACACCGCCCCCGCCATGCGCCGCCCCGCCAAGGGCAAGGTCTGTACCGATGTCTGGCTGTGTTGCAAAGCGTCGTCCAGTGGCAGGTTTTCGGGTTCCATCGCTTCTCGGACTTCTGCGCAAATGCGCACCAGATCGGCCCGAGCGGCCTTGGTGTCACGCTGGCAAAACACCACGCGCATGCCCAGCGCCAAGTGTTCGGCCACGGCCACGCCGCTGCGCACCGGGTCCAAGCCCACAATGTGGCGCACCCGCGCGTCTGGCTGCAGGTGCCCCGTGGGGCCCACGGCAGCGTCGCCCGGCTGGCTCAAGCCCACCAGCGTCGAGCGCACCACCGCGATGGCCCGCTGCGGCTCGTCCAGCCGAATGCCCAACTCCCGCAGCATCACGTCCAGCGCAGGCTCGGCGTCCAGCTCAAGTAACACATGCTGCTCGGCCCGGGTAACGTGGTGCTCCGACGCCACCGGCAAGCAGCCCTGCGTGACGCGGGTCAGGCAGGCCACGCCGGGGCCAAAGGCCACACCGCTCAGACCGCCTTCAAAAACGCCACCGCTTGTGGGGTTCAAGGCCGAAGGGGCCTCGGCCTTGAAAGCAAACTGCGCAGCCCGTTGGCGACTGGACACCAGGCCGCCCACCAGCCCGCCCACCCAAGCCCCCTGCGCGGTGCGCCCTGCCAGCTCGGCGATCAACTCGGCCAAGTCCGGGGTTTGCGGCTCGGCATGCACCAAGGCCGTTTGCACGGGCCAGTTCGCTGGCCAAGGGGCCACCCCCGAAAACACCCGGTACTGCTCGGGCGGCAGGTCGCACAGCATCAGGGCCAGCGCGGGTTCGTCCCAATACTCGGCCCCGCTGGCCGCAATGCCCACGCCCGTGCAGCCCGCCCAATCGCTGACGCCGGGCAGCGCCTGGCGCACATGGTCCAGCAGGGCTTGTGCCTCGTTGGCGTAGTGGTCGGTGATGTAGAGCAAGCCCAGTCGGGGTGACGCGGCAAAGTCCGGCAAAGCCATTTGGGCGCGCACTTGCGCCAAGGCCAAGTCGGCGGCCATGCGCCACTGTGGGTGCGTGGCATGCCCGCTGGGAAACAGCTTCATGCGGCTGGGCGTTTTGTTGTGGCCGCCTTGCGCACGGTCTGGCCCGAAGCTTTGACAGCGGCTTTTTTGGCAGGCGTTTTGCGGACTGCGGATCGGGTTTTGGCAGGGGCCTTGTTCGCCGTTGAGGCTCTCGATGTTGAGGCGGGTTGTGCAGCGGATTTGACCTTGGCGTTGTCTTTGGTTTTGCCCTTGGTGTTGTCCTTAGCTTTGGCCGCACTGGCCGCTTTGGCGCTGGCCTCTTTGGCTGCGGCTTGGGCCTTCATGGCCTCGGCG